>CALLFD010000319.1 GCA_937997605.1 uncultured Collinsella sp.
TGTCGAATTCATCGTAGTAAACCGACATAGTTTTGTTCGGGCGGCCCTGCACGAGCACCTCCACAAACCTCGCGGAACCAAAATGATCCGTTTTCTTCCGCCCGCGGAGATCGGCAGACGGCGCCCGCCACGAAATGGGCCCATCTACTACGTTTGACTCGATACCCCCGACCATACCCGCTTTTCATGAAAAACCGCAGGCGTTCTACCTGCAGTTTTGTTTTTGCGTTTTTCGCCATGGTTGAGGGTAGCGGCTTAAACGTAGTGGATGGGCCCTTTTCGTGGCAGACGGGTCACGCGGCAGCCATCGCAAGGCCAAAATGATCCGTTTTCCTCCGTCCCTGAGGGATCAGGGGCTGGTACTGACATGGTGGCATTTCAAAACTATGCCGGATTACGGGGCTAAAGTCGGGGCCCTCATCCATACCCGCGTTTTCTGCAAAATGACGGTTCGTCTACCTGCAGTTTTAATTTCGTGGTTTTCGATATGGTCGGAGGTTCGCTATCCAGCCCCGTAATCCGGCATAGTTTTGTTCGTGGCGGCCCAACCGCGCGTTTAAGCGCGGGGCCGGTGGGGCATTTTTGCCCCACCGGCCCCGTCTTCGCGCTACTCCGGCTTGGTTTCTACCGTGGGAGTCTTGTTCGCCGCAACTGGAGTACGGGCGGTGTCCATAGTCAGGCAGTGCTTGGGGCAGCTCTCGATGCACTCGCCGCATACCACGCAGGCATACGGGTCGATCGACCAGGTACCGCCCTTGCGATCGACCGCGAGAGCGCCCGCCGGGCAGCGACGCGCGCACATGCCGCAGCAAATACACACGTCCATGTCGTTAACGATGTGCCCGCGCAGGCGCTCGGGCGCCGCGAGCTTCTCCTGCGGATAGCACACCGTGACCGGCTGCTTGACCATAGAGCCCAAGGCCGTCTTGGCAAATGTCAGTAAACTCATGCCGCGCCTACCTTTCCGTGCAGCTAATGCAGGGGTCGATGGTCAGGATAATCATGGGCACGTTGGCAAGGAGCACGCCCTGCAACGCATGCGTCAGACCCGCCAGATTTTGCGACGTCGGCGTGCGCACGCGAAAACGGTCCAGATTCTTGGTGCCGTTACCGCGCACATAGTAGTACGCCTCGCCGCGCGGCTGCTCAATCACAACCTCGCCGCGCGCGCCGTCGGCCGGCGTGAGCTTGGTGCGCCCGCCGATACCGTCGTGCGGGATCTTGCCCACAAGCTCCTTGATGATGTCCATGGCCTGCGTGACCTCGGCACAACGCACCTGGCAGCGGGCATAGCAGTCGCCGTCGGTGGCAATGATGGGCTCAAATGCAGCCAGGTCCGCATAGGCACCGTCGCCAAACATGCGCACGTCGTAGTCCACGCCCGAGGCGCGCCCAAACGGGCCGACCATCGAAAGCTCCAGCGCGTCCTTCTTGCTGATCACGCCCACGCCATGCAGGCGCTCGCCGCAGCTATTGTCGTCCAAAAACGTATGCACCAGGGCCTCGTAGTCGGGACGCATGGCATCGAGCGTCTGGACAATACCCGCCAGCTCGGAGTCCTCAATGTCGTGCTTAAGGCCGCCGATCTCGTTGATCGACAGAATCACGCGACCACCGCACGTGCTCTCGAAGATCTTGAGAATCTGCTCGCGCAGGGTCCACGACCGATAGAACAGCGCCTCGAAGCCAAAGGCATCGGCGAGCAGGCCCAGCCACAGCAGATGCGAGTGGATGCGCGAAAGCTCGTGCAAAATGGTGCGGATATACTGCGCGCGGCCGGGCACCTCGATGTCGAGCATGCGCTCGCAGGCGCTGGCATAGCCGTAGCTGTGGCCCACGGCGCAGATGCCGCAGATGCGCTCGGCGATGTAGCCAAACTGGTGCATGTCGCGCTTTTCGGTGAGCTTCTCGAGTCCGCGGTGCACAAAGCCGATCTGCGGAATTGCCTCGATGACGCGGTCGTCCTCGATCACCAGGTCCAGATGAAGCGGCTCGGGCAGCACCGGGTGTTGCGGGCCAAACGGAATAACGGAGCGATGTGCCATGGACCTTACGCCTCCTTTTTCTGCTTGTCGCGGGCGGCCTTGGCAGCAAGCGCCGCGCGGACCTTGGCCGCTTTCTCGGGATCCATGGCGGCGAGCTTTGCCTCCATCTCGGCAGCCTTAAGTGCGGCCTTGGCAGCAGCTTCATCGTGCTGAGCATCGGAGCCGGTAGCCGCAGCGGACTGGGCGACGGCAGCGCCCGCAGCATCGCCGGCGCCTGCGGCGCCCTCCCCCGCAGCAGCAGCGGCAGCGGCCTTCTCGGCCGCAGCCTTGCGCGCCTTGGCCTCTGCGGCGGCACGGACCTTCATGGCTTTCTCGCGCGCGGCCTTCACCTCGGGTGTGATAACGCTCATGGGCTCGGCAGTCGAGACCTGGTAGAAAAAGCCCTTAAAGTC
>CALLFD010000320.1 GCA_937997605.1 uncultured Collinsella sp.
ACATGCGGCAGCGTGTAGAGCCCCACGATAAACGAGATGACGCCAATGGGCAGGTTGATGAGGAAGATGCTCTCCCAGGGAAAGCTTGCCACCAGCATGCCGCCCAGCACGGGGCCGCACATCATGCCGAGGGCCACGAAGGTCGCGAGAATACCCATGGCACGACCGCGCTCGCGCGCCGGAAACGACTCGGTGATGATACCCATGTTGTTGGCCATGGCCGCCGCGCAACCGACGCCCTGCACAATGCGTGCCAGGATAAGAACCTCGAGCGAGGCCGAAAGGCCGCACAGCAGCGAACCGACCGAAAAGACGATGACGCCCAGCTGAAACACATTCACCTTGCCGCGCACGTCGCCCAGACGACCAAACGGCAACATAGCCACGCAAGTCGCAAGCAGATACACCGAGCTCACCAGCTGGATGCGGTCGAGGCCCACGCCCAGCTCCTTTTGCATCACGGGCAGCGCCACGGTCACGACGGTCGAATCCAGACACACCATAAACGTCATGATGAGCACGGTAAACAGAATCGCCCACTTGTTCTTGCCATGGGTGTCGCCCTCTAGGGCAATGTGCTCGCGGCGCAGCTGCTCTGCGGTTTTCTCCATATCCATCCTTTCGAGTGGCCCAACGCAAAAACGGGGCCCCAATCGCCTGTAAACAGTCGCGATTGGGGTCCCGCCTACGGAATCGGAACTAAATGTCGCCGAAGCTTTCTGCCAGCATCGGCGCCTTGTGCGAACGCTAGCCTAGCACTGCTCGAGCGCCTGCTCAAGGTCGGCAATCAGATCGGCCGTGTCCTCGAGGCCGCACGACAGGCGCACCATGTCGGCGGAGATACCGCAGGCGATGAGCTCTTCATCGTTCATCTGGCGATGCGTAGCGTTAGCAGGATGCAGGCAGCAAGTGCGGGCGTCGGCCACGTGCGTGGCGATCTGGGCGAGCTTGAGGCTCTTCATAAAGGTCTCGGCCGCCGCGCGACCACCGTTAAAGCCAAAGCTCACAACGCCGCAGGTGCCGTTGGGCATGTACTTCTGAGCCAGGTCATAGTACTTGTCGCCCTCCAGGCCCGGATAGCTCACGAAGCGCACCTTGGGATGGCTCTGCAGGAACTTGGCAACGGCCAGGCCGTTCTCGCAATGACGCGGCATGCGCACATGCAGGCTCTCGAGCGAGCTATTCAGGAAGAAGGCCGCCTGCGGATTCTGCATAGGGCCAAGATCGCGCATGAGCTGAGCGGTTGCCTTGGTAATGAAGGCACCCTCGCGACCAAACTTCTCGGCATAGGTCACGCCGTGGTAGCTCTCGTCGGGCGTGGTGAGACCCGGGAACTTGTCTGCATGGGCCATCCAGTCAAACTGACCGTGGTCGACGATCACGCCGCCCAGGTAGGCAGCATGTCCATCCATGTACTTGGTGGTGGAGTGCGTAACGATGTCGGCGCCCCACTCAAAGGGACGGCACATCACGGGCGTCGGGAAGGTGTTGTCGACCATCAGCGGTACGCCGTGGTCATGCGCGGCCTTGGCAAAGCGCTCAATATCGAGCACGGCAAGGGCGGGGTTGGCGATCGTCTCGCCAAAGACAAGCTTGGTGTTGGGCTGGAAAGCTGCCTCGAGCTCCTCGTCGGTACAGTCGGGGGCGACGAACGTGCAGGTCACGCCCATGCGGCCCATGGTATGGGCAAGCAGGTTGTAGGTACCGCCGTAGATGGCAGAGCTTGCGACCACGTGATCGCCAGCACCGGCAACGTTAAAGATCGCAAGGAAGTTCGCCGCCATGCCCGAGCTCGTGAGCATCGCAGCGGTACCGCCCTCCATCTTGCAGATCTTGGCGGCAACCAGATCGCACGTGGGGTTCTGCAGGCGGCTGTAGAAGTAGCCCGACTCCTCCAGGTCAAACAGCTTGCCCATGTGCTCGGACGTGTCGTACTTCCACGTGGTGGACTGGTAGATGGGCACCTGGCGCGGCTCGGCATCTCCCGGGTGATAGCCGCCCTGAACACATGTGGTACCGATGGTCTGCTCGCTCATATCTAGCTCCCTTGCCTGGGTTACGTTTTATTCGGTTCACGATACCGCTACCCCGCACCCCTCTCAACCCATCCTCAAGGTAGGTTATGGGACAAATTGATCAGGGGTATTTATCTCAAGCCTTGGGCATTTGCTCGATAGATAAAAACGAGGTATACATGAAGCTCTCGATGATTACATGCCCCGTCACGGGTACCATAGGCGGGTACACCGTGACCAAGGAGACAACGATGAAGCAAATCGATACGGCCCAGCTCGACATCACCGCCTGTCAGGCTCA
>CALLFD010000321.1 GCA_937997605.1 uncultured Collinsella sp.
TGCCCGCAGCATCAAGCGGTTGAGGAGCCTTGCCCATGTCGAGTGAACCATATGCGATTCCGCCCAAAGATCGCGCCTTTGAGGGCATTCTTTGGTATATCAAACATTATGACCTGCAGGGTGGTGACCGGCTGCCCGCCGAGCGTGTGCTCTGTGAAGAGCTGGGCGTGTCGCGCACGGCGTTGCGCGCTGCGATCACGCGTCTTATTTCGTGCGGAACTTTGGAAAGCCGCCGCGGTTCGGGCACCTATGTGTGTCCTCCCAAACCGCTGAATATCTTTCAGGAAACATGGAACTATACGCAGGCGGTGGAGAGGGTTGGCTCAAAGTCGACCGCACGCCTGGTTTGGTCCAAGGTCGTGTACGCCGATATCGATCTGGCCCAAAAAGCCCAGATCGACCTGGGCATGCCGCTCTTCTGCATTCGGCGCGTGCGCGTGGTTAATGGTTCCCCGGCGTCGATTGAGACGGCTCACGTCAATCTGTCTTTGTGCCCCTCGCTTCCCGATCACGATTTTGAGCAGGAAAGCCTCTACGACGTTTTGCTCAAAGAGGGGAATGTCCATGTGGCGCACGGCAAGGAGCATATTTCCATCAGCCGTCTGAACGCCGACGAGGCCAAGTTGCTGGGTGCTCAGGAGGGCACGCCGGTGTTTTACAAGGCTTCGCACGAGCGTGACGAGAACGATGGCTTTGTCGAGTATTGCAAGTCCGTGATTCTGCCGACCAAGTATCGTTTTGCCGATAACGGCGAGGCAGACGGCGTTGCGACGAAGGTGGGTGTCGAATGGCTGATGCAGTAGAAGACTTGCCGGTTTACAAACAAATTCGCCGCTGCATTGCGGAGCGAATCGAGCGCGGCGACTACCCGACGGGCTCGATGATTCCGTCCGAAAACGAGCTGGCCGAGGAGTTTGGCACGACACGCCTGACAATCCGAAGCGCCATGGACGAGCTGGTCAAAAGTGGCCAGATTCGTCGTGTGCAGGGCAAAGGCGCCTTTGTGGGACACAAGTGGTTTGACGAGCACGAACGCAAGGGCGGCTTCCGTCAGTCGGTTCTGGCGTCGGGCGCGACGCCGTCGGTGCGCATTCTGGCGCGCTCCAAACGCTACGCCGGCCCGTATTACGCCGACCTGTTTGGCATCGCCGAGGACGATCTGCTTTACTCGGTGCGCCGTCTCAACTGCATTGATGGGGAGCCCGTGTCGATTGAGATGACGCTGATTCCGTGTCTGCTGTTTCCGGGCATCGAAGACGTGGACATTTCGGTCTTCAGCCTGTTCGAGACCTACGATATGTTGGGACGCAAGCCAGATCAGTCGGTAGAGAAACTCGATATCGAGGCGCTGGGCGCACGCGATGCGAGTTTGCTCAATCTTGAGCCGGGCGATCTGGCGCTCGTGCTGGAAGGCCTGACCTATGACTCGAGTGGGCAGACAATCGAGCATGCCAAGTCTTTTACCCGCGGCGACGCCGGCGGATATACCTACAACTATTAGCGTCTAGAGCGTCCCTGCGCATGGCGGGGGCGCTCGTTTTTACGGATATATGTCGCTTGACCGATGAGCGGCAAAAACTGACCGTCTACCGAGAGGGGAGGATGAAATCATAAAATCGGTATTAAAAACGGCTAACCTGTAATCGTTCACTGGTATTAAGAACCTTTGAATTGTTGAGCTTGGGGCCAAGATGTCCACAAGGTTAAGCGGTGCGACGGGGCGGCAAGCCCGTTCATTCCGTGCGACAATTCAAACTGCTCGTGAAAGGAGCGGGAATGAAGGAGACCGAGAAGATCGAGATCATGCACTTCGACCAGGAGGGCTACCTCG
>CALLFD010000322.1 GCA_937997605.1 uncultured Collinsella sp.
CCGGCACGGATCAGGTCGCCGCCGTTGATGGTGAGCATCTTGAGCGTATAGGGCTCCCCTGCCTTAAGCAGCTCGTGCGCCATCGCGCGCATCTCCTCAATCGTCTCGACGTAATAGAAGCACGACGGGGCCTTGCCGAGCGTATCGGCACGCTTAAGATCCATGAGCTCGTCAATCAGACGCGACGTATCGACGCCCTCGCCCGAAAGCGCGCGCATCATATTGAGCAGGCAGGAGCGCTCTGGGCGCAGCGGCTTGTCGTGATATTTGATGAGCAGGCACACGTCGCGCACCAGGTCACGCGAGAGCGCCAGGCGATCCATAATGACGCGCGCTTTCTTGGCGCCGAGCTCGGGATGACCGTAGAAGTGTCCGCTGCCGGCGTGATCGACCGTGAAGCACTCGGGCTTGGACACATCGTGCAAAAACGCCGCCCACATAAGGCTCGACGAGGGCACGACGCCGTCACACAGCGCGAGCTCCCCCGCCACCGTCAGCACACGGGCGATATGCTCGTAGACGTTAAACGCATGATAGACACTGCGCTGATCAAACCCGCGACCCGCTGCCAACTCGGGCACGGCGGCGCAGATGAGCTCGGGATAGCGGAGCATCGCGTCTCCCCCATGACCGGTCGAAAGAATGCCCTCGAGCTCAATACCCACACGCTCACGCGCCACGGCATCGAGCAGCGGCGCGCACTCGGCAAGCGCGCGCTTAGTCTCATGCTCAATCATAAAGTCCAGGCGGCAGGCAAAGCGTACCGCACGCAGCATGCGCAGGGCGTCCTCGTTAAAGCGACGCTTAGGATCGCCGACAGCGCGAATCAGCTTGCGCTCCAAGTCACCCTGGCCGTCGTAGCGGTCGACAAGCCCGCGCTCGGGATGCCAGGCCATAGCGTTGACGGTAAAGTCGCGGCGCGCCAGATCGTCCTCGAGCGAGGCGGCACGCTCCACACTCTGGGGATGGCGACCATCGGTGTAAAAGCCATCCAGACGGTACGT
>CALLFD010000323.1 GCA_937997605.1 uncultured Collinsella sp.
TCGGTGATGAAGATCTGCTTGTAGTTGGGGTAGCGCTGCTTAATGTAGACGAGCAGATCGAACAGACCCTCGGGATAGATGATCCAGTCCCAGTCGGTGGTGGGGATGCCGGGCTTGTTCACATGCTCGCCAATGCCCTTGACGCGCCAGCGACCGGTGCCCTTCTCGCCCGTACCGTTGTGGTGCAGGTCGTTCTCGCCATCGTAAGCCTTCAAAAAACGGCACTGATAGTTGTTAACGCCCAGGTAGTCGTTGTAGAGCGCGGCCTCGCGCATAATCTCGAGGTCCTCGTCCAGAATCTCGATGGTGCCGCCCGAGACGGCAGCCAGGCGGTTGGCGCACTCCAAGGTGTCAGGCGCGTAGTCGCCGCGGAAAGTGGCGTCGAGCAAGAACTGGTTCTGCAACACGTGCTCGTTATTAGCGGCTTTGATGTCGGCGGGGTCGTTCTCGTTGAGCGGGTACTTAAACTCCAGCGACTGGATGACGCCGATCTTGCCCTTAAAACCGCCGTTGTGGAAGGCCAGTACTGCCTTGGCGTGGGCGAGCATCATGTTGTGCTCGCACTGGAAGGCCTCGGCCAGATGCGCCTTGACGCCACCGGGGAAGGTGCCCTCGATGTAGGTGTTGGAGGCGTCCGCCCAGATCTCGTTAAAGGTGAACCAATAGGTCACCTGGTCGGCGTACTCCTTAAAGCAGAAGGTGGCAAAGTCCACAAAGGCGTCGATGGTCTCGCGGTTGAGGAAGTCGCCCTTCTCAAAGAGGGACAGCGGCGTATCGAAGTGATGCAGCGTGACAAACGGCTCAACGTGGTGCTTGTGGCACTCGGCGAAGAGATCGTGATAGAACTGGACGCCCTCGGGGTTGATCTCGCCGGTCCCGTTGGGAAAGATGCGGCTCCAGGCAATGGAGAGACGGATGCCGTTGATGCCAAACTCCTCGCACAGTTCCAGGTCGACGGGGTACTGGTTGTAGAAGTCCGAAGCGGGATCGGGGGAAAAGCGCCCCTGGGCCTCCAGGAAGTCGTCCCAGGCGACCTTGCCCTTACCGTGAGTGCGGGTCTCGCCCTCTACTTGGTAGGCAGCGGTGGCGCCGCCAAAGACAAAGTCCTCGGGAAACTGCGCAGGCGGATTGGTGACGCTAGCAGGGTTAACGGACATGATGATCCAATCGTCTAAATCGAAGGGCCAGCCGGCTGTGTATGGTCGGCTGGCCCTGGGCGTTACTTACTTCGAAAGCTGTTCACTCACGAAGGCGAGAGACTTGTCGCCGTTCTGGGAGAGCTCGATGTACTGCTTACCGCGGCAGGCGACGCACTTGTTGCCTACGCGCTCGCAGTCTTTCTGCAGGTCGGCCAGGTAGCTGGCGGCCTGCGGGGCCAGGACGACCAGATCAAAGTCGGGGAGCATGTCAACGTGGTTGCCATAGGCCTCGGCAGCGGTCTCGAGGTTAATGCCGCGCTCCTTGGCAGCCTTGGCCAGCGCGTTGGCGAGCAGGCCCGAGGTGCCGCCACCCTGGCAGAGCACGAGCACGCGCTTGCCGTTGAGGTCGCTGGCGGTCGTTGCCTCGGCAGCGGGTGCTGCGGGAACGGCGGGGGTATCGGACTTCACGGCCTCGGCAGCAGCGCCGGCGGCAACGCTCTTGGCGTCGGCCTTGCCCTGGAAGGCATCGTTGAGCTTGGCAGCCTTTGCGGCGTTCTTGGCGGCGAGCTCCTCCTGGGAGATCTCGGCCTCCTCGGTGCACTTCTGGGCGTCGTAGGCACGGAAGAACGGATAGTACAGAACAAAGTCGACGACCAGGATAAGGGCGAGCATCACAAAGGCGAGCGGCTGAAAGCCCAAGCCCATGATGGTGCCGATGGGGCCGGGGACAGTCCAAGGCAGGGTGTACATAAAGCCGTTCATGCCCAAGAAGTCGATAAAGATCTTGAGGATCCAGATGTTGGCGATCGGGGCAAAGACGAACGGGACAAAGAAGACGGGGTTGAGCACGATGGGCGCGGCGAACAGCAGCGGCTCGTTAACGGCAAAGCACACGGGGACGATAGCGGCCTTACCGACGGCGCGCATCTCCTGGGACTTGGCCAGGAAGCAGAACATAAAGACCAGGACGAGCGTGGCGCCGGTGCCGCCCATGCAGACGACGAAGTACTGGGCACCCTGGGTCAGGACAGCGGAAGCGTGCTGGCCAGCCTGGAACGCAGCCAGGTTGTCGGTCATGTTGGCAACGAGGGCGGCGGCGATGGCGGGCTCGACGATCGAGGGGCCGTGGACGCCGACGAACCAGAACAGGCTCATGGCGCCGTAGATCACAGCGAGACCGATATAGCCGTCGGCAGCGGTGAACAGGGGCTGGAACACCTGGATGACGCCCTGGGCAAAGCAGAAGCCAAAGGCAGCGCGGAAGACGATGTCAAAGACCCAAAAGACGGCGATGCAGACGGAGAAGGGGATGATGTCCTTAAAGGTCTGCGAGATGTTGGGCGGAACCTGCTCGGGCATCTTGACGGTGATGTTGCGCTTGATAAAGAACTTGTAGATAATGCCGGTCACAAACGCAGCGATGAAGGCAGTCAGCAGGCCCTTGGAACCAAGGTAGGTGGTGTTGAAGCCGCTGGCGGCGTCCGTGGCGATGGTGTCGCTCGAAAGGAGCAAGAAGCCGATGATGGCCGCGCACATGCATGAGATAAAGTTGATCTGGTTGTTCTTGGGCAGGTCGCGGTTCTGAGCGTCGGCGAAGTGCTTGGCGGTGGTGGCGGCACAGGCGATTGCCAGGATGCCCATGGAGTAGTTGTAGCACTTCCACAGGGCGTTGTTGATGTCATCGGGCCAGTAGAAACCCCAGATGTTGGGGACCGAGGCTACGAGGCAGAAGATGGACGAGAAGATGATGATGGGGATGACGGAGATAAAACCGTCGCGGATCGCCTTGAGGTACTTGTTGCGGGCGATCGCGTTGAAAAAGGGCTGGCCCTTTTCGATAGTGGCGATGAGTTGCTCCATGCAAAGCTCCTAAGAGTCGGTGGGTTAGCAACGATGGTAGCTTTTGACGTTCGGTTGCCAAAATGTTGACGTTGCCATTTTGCGACACAAAAAAAGACGCGAACCGGTGGTTCCTGTGCCTGCGAACCGTCGATTCTTTGTGCGCAAACGTTTGAGCCGCCCGGTGGCTCTGTGTTTGCACAATGGCAACGTTAACATTTGGGCGACAAAAGCCGTTCGGGGAAGCAGAAATGTCGGTGAACGGTAGGTTTTGGGTGGTAAGCGTATTGCAGAGGCGGCGTTAGATATACTTGAAGGCGTTTAATATGACTGCGCAGGATGCCGTCAATGGCATCGTTGACACGGAAAGATCGACCAATGGCCGCTGTTAAAAAATCGGTTTCCGTTAAGGACGTGGCGCGTCTCGCGGGCGTCTCGGAGCAGACAGTCTCGCGTACGGTGCACGATTCACCCAGCGTGCGCCCCGAGACCAAGGAGCGCGTGCGTGCCGCCATGCGCGAGCTGGGGTATCGCCCCAATTTTGCCGGTCGATCGCTGCGCCGTGGCAAGTTTAAGACCGTCGGCGTCGCCATGTTCAACATTACCGGTACAGGCAACCTCGACCGTATGGAGGGCTTTGCTGCCGCCGCCGATAAGCACGGATACGCCATTACCCTCACGAAAGTAGATGGGCATCCGTATACCCTCGAGAGCGCATCGTCGCGCATGAGCGCACTGCCGGTGGATGGCATGGTCGTGATCATGAATCGCATGCCGGCGGACTTTGGAACCTTCGAGCCACTGCCCGGCATGCAGACAGTGCTCGTTACGATGTTGGAGCACCCGCTCTGTTCAACGGTCGATAACGACCAGTTCGATTGCTCGCGCCAGGTTGTCGAGTACTTGCTGAGGCAGGGGCACAAGACCGTGCATTTCATCTCGTGTCCCGAGCGCTCGCTTTCGGGCATGCAACGCGAGGAAGGCTGGCGCGAGACATTGCACGCACATGGTATTGAGCCGCCGCGACTCGTTCGTGGCGATTGGACGGCACAGAGCGGGTATGCTGCCGGTCAGGCTCTGGCGGACGATCCGACCTGTACGGCCATTTATGCTTCTAACGACGCCATGGCCTACGGCTGCATTCGCGGACTCGAGTCGCGCGGAAAGCACGTGCCCGAGGACGTGAGTGTGGTGGGTGTTGATGACAGTCTGGGCGACATCGTGCCCGATCGTCGCCTGGCCACCGTGCGCTTTGACAACAGGCGCGTCGGCATGTGGGCGGTCGACAAGATCGCCGGCGCCGAGGGCGTTGTGTCTGGCGTGGAGCACATGCTGATCCCCGGCGTGCTCGTGGAGGGCGATACGGTACGCGATTTGCGTTAGGGTGCGGTCCTGTTTGGGTTTCCGCTAATCATGTTTGATATTGTTCGAAATGGTTTGGAAACCGTTCACGGGCGAAAAAAGACCGTTCACGGCTCGAAATAACGGTTTGCATTGTTCCTTTTTGTTTGAATGTTATTGTTTCTGTCATACACAGCGCAGCGCGTATGCCCGGACGCGATGCTCTCCGTTGGTTCATATGTGAAAGGAACGCAATATGGCAACCAAAGAAGAAATCTCGATGGTTGGATTCGAGATTGTCGCATACGCAGGTGACGCCCAGACCGATCTGCTTGCAGCGCTCGATGCTGCTCGCGAGGGTGATTTTGAGAAGGCCGAGCAACTGCACAAGGATGCCAGCGATGCACTTATCGGCGCTCACGACACGCAGACTAAGCTGCTTTCGCAGGAGGCCGGCGGCGGCGAGATGGAGATGACCTTCATCATGGCCCATGCTCAGGATACTCTCATGACCACCATGATCCTGGAGAAGCAGGCCCGCTTTACCATCGATGCCTACAAGCGCATCGCCGAACTCGAGGCCAAGCTCGCTTAACGAACCCTCGCAACCAAGTCCCCTTCCAAAAGCCCTGCCGCTACCCGCGGCAGGGCTTTTTCTGTCCTCCTCCAAGTTGCGGTGAAATAGGGGCTGAATAGGGGCCGGCGGGCGCAAAACAATCCCTATTCCACCGCAACTCATCCCGAGATAGTCATTGGGGGCGTTCTTAAACGACTAGTCATTGGGGACAGTCTTGGTGCGCTCCGTTGGTCCTCCCGTTCGATTTTTGCTCGGTGGGTATACTTCCTTTCGCATTAAACGCCGGAATGAGGAGGTATCCAAATGCCGGATAACGGGTCAATACAAAACAGAGACGCGCACGAGATGGCTCATGGGCGTCCTGTCCAGATAACCGAGCACACGACGGTAACCGAGCTGCAGCCCAGCCTGTCCGATGTCGTGTGCGCAAACAAAAAGCTGCAGATTGGCTTTATCGTTGCGCTCGTAGTACTGGCGCTGCTGTCGGGCTTTGTAGCTCGTCCGCATTTCGCCGATACCAAAACTTGGGACTCCACCATCGAGGTCATCGATCAAAAGAAAGGTAACGTACTGGCGCTCACGACCTCGTGCGTGGCGCTGTCTGCGGGTATTACCGCGCTGCCGGGTGATACGGGTACGCCGGTTGCCGAGCAGCTCGCGCAGCTTTCGGGTAACTTGGGTATCGTGCTTGCCGTGCTCTACCTCGAGAAATACCTGCTGACCATTTTGTGGTCGGTTGGTCTGGGCATCCTGATCCCGTTCTCGTTCGTACTCTTCGCGGTGTCGCTTGGCATTCACGGACGCTGGAGCACCAGCGCCGTCCTTCGTCGCGTGGCGACGCGCGTGCTGGTGGTCGCCATGATCGGCATGGCGTTGGTGCCTGCAAGTGTATGGGTGTCGCAAAAGGTCGACGAAACGTATCGAGTGAGCATCGAAGCGGCTGAGCAAAAGGCGACTGACGCTGCGAGTGCGGAAGATAGCGATAACTCCAAGGCAAGCAAGAAAAAGGTCGAGTCCACAGAGTCCAAGAACGTGCTTGAGCAGCTTGCCGACGGCGCCTCGGGTCTTGTCACGTCGGTGACCAGCGGCGCCAAGCAGATGACCGATGAGATTGTGCAACAGGTGACCGATCTGATCGAAGGCGTCATCGTGATGATCGTGACCTCGTGTGTTATCCCATTGCTGGTGCTCGCGGCGTTTTTGTGGCTGGGGCACGTGTTGCTGGGGATTGATATTTCCGGTCCAGCGAACTATTTGACGGGTCGTTTCTTGAGCGCTCCGTCCAAGCACGCCAAAAAGGGAGGGCAGTCCGAGTAGCTAAAACAGCTGTATATACCAGGGCATACCGCCGAAGGGCGGCCGAGATGCGTTCTCGGCCGCCTTTTTGTTTGTTGAATACGTGGTAAGCCCGGCCGTTCCTGATCCCAAACGGTCAACAATCATCCGTGAACGGTCTTTGTTCAAAAAAGAACAAAGACAAACAAATAGTTGTTGCAGTCGATGTTCGAATGTGTTCAAATAAACATGAACAGTGAAGAACCGCACATTCAGATGCCCGGACCTGATCGCGATTCAACACTTCCAAACAGAAACTACGCGCCAGCGTATCTCTCAAGGAGGATGTCATGAGGGTTGTAATCGCTTCCGATGCCGACGGTATGTCGATGAAGGAGTCCATCAAGGAGATGCTCATCGCCGACGGTCACGAGGTCGTCGACTATTCCGAGACCCCTGCCGCGGACTTTGTCGATTCCGCGACCGCCGTTGCCAAGGACCTGCTGGAGCACAAGGATTCCCAGGGCTTCGCATTCGATAAGTACGGCGTCGGCTCCTATATGGCCGCCGTTAAGATCAAGGGCATGGTCGTCGCCAACATTTCCGATGAGCGTTCCGCTTACATGACCCGCGAGCACAACGGCTCGCGCATGGTCACCATGGGCCCGGGCGTTGTGGGCACCGAGGTCGCCAAGAAGATCGCCCGCGAGTTCCTGCGTGCCCAGTACGCCGGCGGCCGTCACCAGATCCGTGTCGACATGCTCAACAAGATGGCCTAACGAGAGCCACCGAGAACTCGAACTTCTACCTCAACTTGTGAATTCAGACGAAAGGACGTTCTGATGAAGAAGACCATCGCAATCGGTTGCGACCATATCGTTACGGACGAGAAGATCTATCTGGCCGACCGCCTGGAGCAGGCTGGCTACAAGGTGCTCGACTGCGGCACCTACAGCCACACCCGTACGCACTATCCCATCTACGGTAAGGCCGTGGGCGAGGCTGTTGCCAGCGGCAAGGCCGACTTTGGCGTGGCCCTGTGCGGTACCGGCATCGGCATCACCAACGCCGTCAACAAGGTTCCCGGCGCCCGCTGCGCCCTGGTCCGCGACATGACCTCTGCCCTGTATGCCCGTCGCGAGCTCAACGCCAACATCGTGGGCTTTGGCGGCAAGATTACCGGCGAGTTCCTGATGGCCGATATCATGCTCGCCTTCCTGGAGGAGCCCTACGAGAAGACCCCCGAGCACGATGCCCTGATCGCCAAGATCGACGCCTGCAACAAGGCCGACGCCGAGGCTCAGGCCGACCCGCACTTCTTCGATGAGTTCCTCGAGAAGTGGGACCGCGGCGAATACCATGATTAGCGGGTATCCGGCGTAATTAACTAGTCCGTTGACGGCTCGCGTTTCTGTGAGGGGGCGCGGGCCGGTTTTCTATCAGCCCTATTGACTTGGCGGGCTGTCGTAAGAAAGGGAAGGCTCCTATGGAGTTTGTTCTTGATAACGGTTCTATCCGCGTAGCACTGAGCACGGCTGGCGGGTCGTTTACTTCTATTACGGCCAACGGCCGTGAGTACCTGTGGCAGGGCGACCCGGCGGTGTGGTCGGGCCAGGCACCCATTTGTTTCCCGATCTGCGGCGGCCTTCGTGACGGTCGCGCATTGACCATGGGCGGCCGCGAGGTTAAGCTTGCCCGCCACGGTTTTGCGCGCAAGCAGGAGTGGAAGCTCGAGGAACAGAGCGACAACATGGTCGCGCTGAGCCTAAGCTCTGCCGACCATGCCGAGTTGCTCGAACAGTACCCGTATCCGTTTAAGATCGTTGCTCGTTACGCGATCGATTCGGAAAAGGTGAACGTGTCCTACGAGGTGACCAATGAGGGCACCGAGGACATGCCATTCTTTGTGGGCGGTCACCCCGGCTTTAAGTGCCCGCTCGACGAGGGTGAGTCCTATGACGACTATGAGCTCCGTTTTGAGCAGCGCGAGGCCGACGAGCTGTGTACTGCCGTTCCCTCGACGGGCCTGATTGATGTTGAGCATCGCAGCAAGAACCCGATGGTCGGCCACGACTTGCCGCTTACCCACGAACTCTTCGACTTCGCGGAGACCATCTTTGACGTGCTTGAGAGCCACGTGGTTACGCTGACCAAGAAAACCGAGGACAAGGGCGTGCGCCTGACGTTCCCCGATATGCCGTACCTGATTGTGTGGAGCAAGCCCGAGGGCGACTTTGTGGCTGTTGAACCGTGGGGCGGCCTGTCCACCTGCTCCGACGAGGACGATATTCTGGAGCACAAGCGTGGCTGCCTGGTTGCCAAGCCGGGGGAGACCGTTACCCGCGGCTTTGAGATCGAGATCCTTTAACGAGTTATCGTATGTTTGGGGCGGGTCATGCCACCCCGGAACAGGAGTTCAATATGATTCTGACCGTTACCATGAACCCGTCGATCGATACGCGCTATCAACTCGACAAGCTGATCATCGACGACGTTAACCGCGTGACGCCCGAAAAGACCGCTGGCGGTAAGGGCCTCAACGTGAGCCGTGTGCTGCTGCAGCTGGGCGACGACGTGCTCGCGACCGGCCTGCTCGGCGGCCACATGGGTGCCTATATGGCTGAGCTTATGGATGCCGACGGCGTCAAGAACGACTTTGTGCCCATCGCCGGTGAGACGCGCATTTGCCTGAATATCCTGCACGAGGGCAATCAGACCGAGCTTTTGGAGAGCGGTCCGCAGATCGCCCCGGCCGAGCTCGAGGCCTTTACGGCCAAGTTTGCCGAGCTTGCAGCGAAGGCGGACGTTGTGACGCTTTCGGGCTCGCTGCCGCGTGGGGTCGATGCCGGCTACTATGCCGAGCTCGTCAAGATCGCCGAGGAGGCGGGCGCCAAGGTGCTGCTCGACACCTCGGGTGCATCGCTGGAGGCCGCGCTGGAGTCCGACGCTAAGCCTGAGCTCGTAAAGCCCAACCTGACCGAGATTAACGGCCTGCTGGGTACGTCCTTTACGACCGATGATGTCGATGCCCTGCGCGAGGCGCTTGCCGCCGATGACCGCTTTGCCGGTATTCCCTGGGTTGTCGTTTCGATGGGCGCTGCCGGTTCGGTGGGCTTCCATGAGGGCCGCGCGTTCCGCGCCAAGACGCCCGCGATCGCGGCTGTGAACGCGACGGGTTCCGGCGACTCGACCATCGCCGGCTTTGCGCATGCCATTGCTGCTGGTGCCGACGATGTCACGGTGCTCAAGACCGCCAATACCTGCGGCAAGCTCAACGCCATGGATCCCAAGACCGG
>CALLFD010000324.1 GCA_937997605.1 uncultured Collinsella sp.
CAAACTCCTTACCAAGGTATGCATTCACTCTGAAAAATGCCGTCTTCCAGCATACACGAGGCCTCGCGCGCCCCGTTTGGTTTATCGTGTAATAACTTATGTCCATCCTGCCCCGACGGCACATCCGCCGTCCGGCACGACATACCTGGAGGTCAATATATGGGTCCTCGCCAACGACAGGGACGCAGCCGTTCAAAGACGCATGCCCTGCCCATAATCCTGCTCTCGTTTTTGGGCTTTTTGCTGATTGCGGGCGTGGCATTTGGCATCGGCATGGTCGGCAACGTCAACCGCTGGCTGTCCGATCTGCCCGACTACACCGACGCCAACGCGTATCTGGTGAGCGAGCCCACCGAGATCGTCGACTGCAACGGCAACAAGATCGCGAGCTTCTACACGCAAAACCGCAAGTCCATCACCAAGGACAAGGTCTCCCCCTACGTGCTACAGGGCACCGTTGACGTCGAGGACGAGCGCTTCTACGAGCACGGCGGTATCGACCTGTGGGGTATCGCGCGTGCTGCGGTGGCAACCCTCGGCGGCGGGCACGAAGGCGCCTCGACTATCACCCAGCAGCTGGTGCGCAACACCATCCTGCAGGAGGAGCAGTTCGACTCGACCATCGAGCGTAAGGTGCGCGAGGCCTACATCGCCGTAAAGATGGAGGACATGTACTCCAAAGACGAGATCCTCATGATGTACCTCAACACCATCTATTACGGTCACGGCGCCTACGGTATTGAGGCCGCCGCCGAGACCTACCTGTCCAAGAGCGCCGCAGACCTCACCCTGAGCGAGGCCGCGCTGTTGATCGGCCTTCCCAACTCGCCCTCGCAGTACGACCCCACGGTCAACCCCGACCTGGCGCTGTCCCGTCGCAACAAGGTCCTCGACAACATGCTGCGCCTGGGCCACATTACGCAGGAGGAGCACGATGCCGCACAGGCCGAGCCCATCACCCTCAACGTGACCGAAATCTCGGGCAGCGGCGTTGACGTATACTCGCAGCCCTACTTTGTCGCCTATGTTAAGCAGCTGCTGGAGCAGGAGTTCTCGACCGACGTGCTCTTTAAGGGCGGCCTGACCGTCAAGACCACCATCGACCCCACGATGCAGCAGGTGGCAGAGAATGCCGTTCGCGAGCAGCTCGACACGCTCTCGCTCGACGGCCTGGACATGGGCATGGTCGTCGTCGATCCCAAGACCGGCTACATCAAGTGCATGGTGGGCGGCTACGACTACAACGCCGACGAGAACCACGTAAACCATGCCACGGCCAAGCGTCCCGTCGGCTCCACCTTCAAGGCCTTTACGCTGGCAACTGCCATCCAAAACGGCATGAACCCCAACGTCACCCTCAACTGCAACTCGCCGCTCAAGGCCAAGGGCACCACGACCGAGGTCCAAAACTACGCCAACCATAGCTATGGCAACATCACGCTTAAGCAGGCGACGGCATACTCCTCCAACACCGGCTACATCCAGGTGGCGGAAGCCGTCGGCAACAGCAAGATCATCTCGCTCGTCAAAAAGCTCGGCATCGATCCCGCCAAGGACAACATCGAGGACGTTCCCGTCATGACCCTCGGCACCGGCTCGATCTCGCCGCTCGAGATGGCCGCCGCCTACGCGACGTTTGCCAACGGCGGCTACTATCGCCAGCCGATCGCCATCACCGAGATTGACTCTCGTACCGGCTCAGTGCTGTACCAGCACACCGACAATCCCTCACAGGTGCTTACCGAGGGCGAGGCCGCCGCGGTCACCGATGTTCTGTCCGGCGTCATGCAGGGCGGCGGTACGGGTGCTGCCGGCGCCCTGAGCGTCAACCAGCCCTATGCCGGCAAGACGGGCACCACCGACAACACCACCAACCTGTGGTTCTGCGGCTATACCCCGCAGCTGGCGTGCGCCCTGTGGACCGGCTATTCCGCGGGCGAGATCCCCATCCAAAAATACGGCACAGACCTGCTGGGCGACAGCACCAACCTGCCTGTCTTTAAGCGGTTTATGAACACCGTTCTGACCGGTACCGAGCGCGAGGAGTTTGCGACCGGAACGGCGCCCACCTACAAGAACAACAGCGTCTGGAAGTTCTACGGCACCAACAACTCCAAGAAGACGGAGAACGACGACAAGGACGAGAACGAGGACGAAGAGGAAACCACCACAACGACTACCACGACGACCACGACCACCGAGACCACGGGCGGCGACACCACCGGCGGCACCGGTACGACCGGTGGCTCGACGGGCGGCTCCACTGGTGGTTCGACCGGCGGCGATGGCGGCGCGCCTACGCCTACGCCTACGCCCACTCCCGACCCCTCGCCCACGCCTGACGATACTGTTGGCTAGAAATTCATCCGGCCATTAGCAACAAGGCCCCCGAGCAGCTTATTAAACTGCTCGGGGGCCTTTTAGTTTAAAGCGACCTGGTGGACGGTCTTTATACCGGCAAACAATATAGGGGGTACCGACCAACGTCGATACCCCCTTACAAGCCACCATGTCACGCACACAGTGCCGAGCGCACGACCCGCACGCCTACTTGCGAGAATTGCTCAGCTTATTGATCAGCGCCTCAAGACGCTCGCCGTCCTCGGCCGTCTGGGCAATAACCAAAATCGTATCGTTGCCGGCAAGCGAGCCAAGCACATCGGGCAACTCTGCCGCATCAACGGCGGCGGCGATGCCGGAAGCCGTGCCAGGCTGAGCCTTGATCATGACCAGATTATCGGTACGCAGAACGCCCGTTACAAGCTCGGAAACCATACGCTGCAGGTGCAGGTCCTCTGCCAGAACATAGATGCCCTCAGGGAGCTTACGCAGCCCCATATCGGCAATATCGCGAGAGACAGTCGCCTGCGTGCAATCAAAGCCCATAGCACGGAGCTCATCGACCAGCACGCGCTGCGTACGGACGTCCTTATTGCGCACAATATCTCTAATGGCATCCTGGCGCCCATTGCGTTTTTTAGCCATACAAACCCTCTCTCCAAAAGATGGCGGAGACAATCAATCAGTGATTGAATAGTTTAACGCTATTTGAAGGCTTTTGTGTATAAGAACGCATTTCGAAACAATTCTATGCAAGTTTGTTTCGAAATGAGCCGTTTAGGCGGTTTTTGCGCCCGTCCGGTTAAGAAAAGCTGCCAGATGCGTACACATCACGCAGCGCGCGGGCTTGGCGCTGGCGATCGGCCCAAACAACAGACCGAGCCCCCGATGGTTATCCTTGAGCGCGGCGACCATCTGACGGGTTCGAGGCGCATCGAGCATATCACGCATGCGGGCGGAACGCTCGATTGACGACACCCCATGCGGGCTCAGACACAAATTCTCGATGCAGGCGACCAGTCCGGCAAAGTAGAACTTTTGGCTTGCCAGCTTGAGCCGACCACCGCTGTCTGCTTCCGAGAGTGAGTCCGCAAGCTCGTCGAGCGCTCGAGTGTCATCGGATACCTTGGCATACATGGTGGGATCAAAGGCATCTGTAAGTTTAGGTGCCGCCGTGTGGAAACAAGCATCGCCGCAGCCGGACACGCATCGTGTCTGCGAAAGCGCGCATGCCATAAACCCAACTGTGCGAAACACCTTGTCGCACAAAAGGCATGCCTCAAACAGCGAGCGGCTGTACATCACGCCAGAGGTCTGAACGACTAGGCCGCCTAAAATCAACTGAGGCAGCCCGGCCACCATCGAAGATTTGCTATCAATGGAAATATGAGCAGCATCCAAGACGCGCGAATGGCGCTCTCGATGTGCATCATAGCGGTCGAGCGACACCGTGGGGAGCACTATGTCTGCCGCAGTATCGCACGCGATATCGACCATCTTGGAAAGGGACTGCGGAGCAAACCACTCATCGGCGTTCATGGCGATGATTTGAGAGCCGCGCGAGGCAGCAAAACCGGCACGAAGACAAGCGCCGCGCTTCGCGTCCTCGACGTCAATCAAATCAATATGGATGTCCCTGTCGGCAGCAACTTGAAGCGAATGGCGCACACCGGGCGCAGCATCGCGGCAGACAACGACAATCTGCAAATCGTAGAGGTCTTGGTTCTGGATACTCTCGAGCGCACGCATCGCATAGCTGGGCGAACCTTCTACCACAAGGATCACCGAAAGTCGCGGATGCGAGCCACGTCGAACCAAGTTATCCGTCCTCTCGACAGCAGTGAATCAAACTGTCGTTCATGGTACACCCCGGCAATAAAAGCAATGAGACACCGGTTGTATTGCACGCCAAGAACAGATGTTGCACACGCGCAGCCCACAGATGACAGGTGCCGACGCACGACGCGCCGAGCCCTCCCCTAGTCGAGCACGACAAGCTCGGCGGGATCGTAATCCACGCCCATAAACGTAAGGCCGCAGGCAGGAGCCGTGGGGCCCGCAGCGGTACGGTCGCAAGCATCGATGACCTCGCGCATCCACTCGGGTTCACGGCGATGCATGCCAATCTCGACAAGCGTGCCCACGATCGTGCGGACCATCGAATGCAGAAACGCATTGCCCTCGATGGTAAACGTCAGGATGTCCTCGCCAAACGCAATCTCATGGCCAAACTCGGCTCGCATCACGCAGCGATGCGTGGGCTTGCCAACGGCCGAGGCAACCTTGCAAAAGCTTTTAAAGTCCTGCTCGCCCAGCAGCGCGGGGCAGGCAGCAGACATCGCCTCAACATCCAAGGGATAGCGATGCCACCACACGGCACCCCGTGAGAGCACGGGACGCGCGTCGCGATCGGCAATACGGTACGTATATGTACGGGAACGCGCATCAAAGCGTGCAGAAAAGCCTTTACGGGCCTTGTAGACCTCGTTTATGGCGATATCTTTGGGCAGGAGGGCATCCATAGCCCTCAGCCACCTACGGCGCGTACACGCGAGCCCAGCGTCCGTTACAGGCACGCTGATGTATTGGGCCACCGCATGCACGCCGGCATCGGTACGTCCCGCACACGTCAGGTCGATCGGACGGCGCAGGAGCGTCTCAATAGCTCGACGTAGCTCACCCGCAACCGTCGTCTGTCCCGGCTGCTCGGCAAATCCGCTATACGACGAGCCATCATAGGCCACGCGAAATACGAGCGTGGCGTCAAGCTCGGGGGTCGAATTGAAATCAGACGGCGCAGTCATGGGCGCTCCCAACAAACAAGTAACGGTATCGCGACAAAAAAAGAGGGGTACGCGAACGTACCCCTCGAATATAGCCTATGCAGACGGAATGTCTACTCAGCGGTCTCCTCAGCAGGAGCCTCCTCGACAGCCTCGACCTTCTTGGGAGCAGCGGCCTTCTTGGGGGCCGGAGCAGCCTTCTTGGCCTTAGGCGTGCAAGGCTCGGTGACGAGCTCCATGATAACGATGGGAGCGTTGTCGCCCTTGCGGTTGCCGAGCTTCATGATGCGGGTATAACCGCCGTTGCGGTCCTGCCACATGCCCTGAGCAGCCTTGTCGAAGATCTCGGCAACGAGCTGCTTATCGCCGAGCTTGGCGATAGCCAGACGACGAGAGTGCAGGTCGCCCTTCTTGGCCCAGGTGATGATCGGATCGACGACCGAACGCAGCGCCTTAGCGCGGGTCTCGGTGGTCTTGATGCGGTCGTTCTCGAAGAGGGCCTTAGCAAGGCTCTTCTTCATGGCCTTGGTGTGGCTCGCATCGGTGCCGAGCTTCAGGCCCTTCTTAACGTTGTGACGCATGGTCTAGTTTCTCCTCAAATATGCGAAGCATTAAGCCTTCAGGCTCAGGCCCATGGACTCAAGCTTGTCCTTCACTTCCTCGATCGACTTAACACCGAAGTTACGGATGTTGAGCAGATCATTCTCCGAGAACTCAACGAGCTGACGGACCGAGTGAATGCTGGCGCGCTTAAGGCAGTTGTAGGAACGGACGGAAAGGTCCAGATCCTCGATCTGCTTGTCCAGCTCGGCGTTGTCGTTGGTGACCTCGGGAGCGAAGATCGAAGCCTCCTCCTCGACCTCGGGGGTCTCGGCAAGGTTCATAAAGGCGGCCATATGCTGGTTGATGATATTGGCAGCCTGGACCACGGCGTCGCGCGGGGCGATGGAACCGTTGGTCTCGATCTCGAGGACAAGGCGGTCGTAGTCGGTATGCTGGCCGACACGGCAAGCCTCAACGAGCTTGGCGCAACGGGACACCGGCGAGTACAGCGAGTCGACGTGGATCACACCGATGGGATCGTTGTCACGCTTGTTAGCCTCGCCAGAAACATAGCCGCGGCCATAGCCGATGCGCATGCTCATGGTGAGATGGCCACCCTCGGTGAGCGTAGCAATGTGCTGCTCGGGGTTGACCAGCTCAAACTCGGACGGAATAAAGAAGTCCGCACCGGTGACCTCGCAGGGGCCGTCAACCGAAATGGTTGCGGTCGCCTCGTCGGTCGTGCCGAGAGCCCTGAAGACAAGACCCTTGACATTCAGGACGATGTCGGTGACATCCTCGACCATGTTAGGGATGGTCATGAACTCGTGCTGCGCACCATCGATCTGAATAGCCTCGACGGCGGCACCCTCGAGCGAGGACAGAAGAACGCGACGAAGGGAGTTACCCAGCGTATCGCCGTAACCACGCTCGAGCGGCTCGACGGAGACACGAGCAGACGTCTCGTTGATCTCTTCGACCTGAACCTGAGGCCTAATGAATTCTGACATGTATTACCTCCAGCCTCAGCAGCCCGGATGGACTACTTAGAGTAGAGCTCGACGATGAGCTGCTCGTTGATATCACCGCTGATCTGCTCACGCGTCGGCAGAGCGAGCACGTTACCAGACAGCTTCTCGATATCGACCTCGAGCCAGCCAGGGACCTCAAAGCGCTCGGAGGAAATCAGGGCCTCCTTGATGGGGAGGAGGTCACGGAACTTCTCGCCGACAGCGACGACGTCGCCGGCCTTGACGCGGTAGGACGGGATGTCCACGCGCTTGCCGTTCACGGTGAAGTGACCGTGACGGACGGACTGACGAGCCTCTTTGCGGGTGCGGGCGAAGCCAAGACGGAAGACGACGTTGTCGAGGCGAGACTCAAGAATGATCATGAGGTTCTCACCGGTGACGCCGTTCATCTTACGGGCCTTGTTGAAGTAGCCGTGGAACTGCTTCTCCAGAACGCCATAGATGAACTTGACCTTCTGCTTCTCGCGCAGCTGCATGCCGTACTCAGATTCCTTGCGACGGCGCTTGGGCTGACGGATAGATTCCTTCTTGCTGCTGTAACCGAGCTCAGCGGGATCGATCCCGAGCTGACGGCAGCGCTTAAGAACAGGAGTCCTGTCGATTGCCATATTGATACGATCCTTTCAGTTACACGCGGCGACGCTTCTTGGGGCGGCAGCCGTTGTGCGGAATGGGGGTCTTGTCCTGGATGCTCGAGACCTCGAGGCCAGCAGCCTGGAGGGAGCGGATGGCGGTCTCACGACCGGAGCCGGGGCCCTTGACGAAGACGGAAACCTTCTTCATACCGTGCTCCATGGCCTGCTTGGCAGCAGCCTCGGCAGCCATCTGGGCAGCGAACGGCGTGGACTTACGGGAGCCCTTGAAGCCCACCTGGCCAGCCGACTTCCAGGAAATGACGTTGCCCTGGGGATCGGTGATCGAAACGATCGTGTTGTTGAACGTAGAACGAATGTGAGCCTGGCCCACGGAAATGTTCTTACGGTCCGCGCGCTTCAGACGGGCAGCGCGAACGTTCTTCTTAGCAGTAGCCATCTATCTAGCGCTCCTTATTTCTTCTTCTTAGCACCGATCTGACGCTTCGGGCCCTTGCGGGTACGAGCGTTAGTGTGGGTGCGCTGGCCGCGGACCGGGAGGCCCTTGCGGTGACGAAGGCCGCGGTTGCAGCCGATGTCCATAAGGCGCTTGACGTTCTGGTTGCGCTCACGGCGGAGGTCGCCCTCAACCATGATCTGGTTCTTATCGATATAATCGCGGATGGCGTTAACCTCATCCTCAGTGAGGTCCTTAACGCGCGTATCCACGTTAACGTTGCACTCGACGCAAATCTTCGTCGCAGTGGTGCGGCCGATGCCGTAAATGTAGGTCAGACCGATCTCAACGCGCTTCTCACGCGGGAGGTCGACACCATTAATACGGGCCAACGTAGTCTCCTCTCTTAACCCTGACGCTGCTTATGACGGGGGTTCTCGCAAATGACGAGGACCTTGCCATGGCGCCTAATGATTTTGCACTTATCGCACATCTTCTTGACCGAAGGACGTACCTTCATCGTTCTTCCTTTCGGTAGCGCTCAAACTACTTCCCTACTATCTACTCGCCCAGCCGCAGGCGTTTAAAACTATGGCTGGTCTTCACACACAATCCGACCGTAGGTTGAGCTAAGCCTGCAGCCGGAAATGGAGTGCGTGTATGCGTGCCGCTATTTGTAGCGATAGGTGATGCGGCCGCGGGTCAGGTCGTACGGGGAAAGCTCCACGACAACCCTGTCACCGGGGAGAATACGGATGTAATTCATTCGGATCTTGCCAGAAATGTTGCACAGAACCGAATGACCGTTCTCGAGCTCGACCTTAAACATGGCGTTGGGCAACGGTTCCTTTACCGTACCCTCGAGCTCAATTGCGTCTTCCTTCTTCACAAGCAATCATCTTTCTCTAGAAAACGACAGCGATTGAGTATTCTACAACACGTATGCACGCATCGTAATAACTTCGTAATGGCTCCACAACTAAGTGGAACTTGTTACATTTCTCCGCCTTGGAGGGAGCACCAAGCACCTTGGGCATCCGTGGTGAGAATCACCGGACCATCATTGGTAATGGCGACGGTGTTCTCGTAGTGCGCGGCGGGCAGGTGATCGTTGGTCGTAACAATCCAACCGTCGGAGCCCGTGCTCACATGGTTGGAACCCATCGTAACCATCGGCTCGATGGCAATGACCATGCCGGCCTGGAGGCGAACGCCCCTCCCCTTCTTTCCATAGTTAGGAACGTTGGGGTCCTCGTGCATCACGCGGCCAATGCCATGGCCTACATAATCACGAAGCACACCGTAACCGTGAGACTCGGCGAGGGACTGAACGGCATAACCGACGTCCCCGATATGGTTACCGGGAACAGCCTGCTCGATGGCAGCCTTAAGGCAATCGCGCGTGACCTCGCACAAAGCCTTGGCTTCGGGCGTGGGGGTGCCGACGAAAAACGTCCAAGCGTTATCGCCGACCCAACCGTCGACAACGGCTCCCGTATCGATGGAGATGATATCGCCATCGCGCAGGATCATGTCGGGGTTGGGAATACCATGGACCACGGCATCGTTGATCGATGCGCAAATGGTCCCCGGGAACCCACCGTAACCCTTAAAGGCCGGGGTGCCGCCATGCATGCGGATAATCTGCTCCGCGAGCTGATCGAGCTCAAAAGTCGAAACGCCGGGGCGCACCATGGCTCCAACGTGGCGGAGCGCCATCTTAGATAGCGCTCCTGCCTTCT
>CALLFD010000325.1 GCA_937997605.1 uncultured Collinsella sp.
GCCATCAACTGCATCTGGAACGGCTTTACCATGGAGGGTCGCGAGGACGACTACACGTTCTCCGAGCCGTACATGCTCAACGAGCAGGTGCTGGTGGTAAAGAAGGATGCGGGCATCAAGAGCTGGGATGATCTTGCCGGCAAGACCGTGATTACCCAGACCGATTCCGCTGCGCAGGATGTGCTCGAGGGTGACCAGAAGGATCTGGCGGCGACGTTTGCCACGCTCGACACGATCGGCGAGTACAACACGGCCTTTATGCAGCTCGAGAGCGGCGCAGTCGATGCCGTGGCTTGCGACCTTTCGATTGCCCAGTATCAGCTTGCCGCCAAGCCCGATGCCTATACGCAGCTCGACAAGCCGCTGTCCAGCGAGCACTACGCTGTCGGCTTTAAGAAGGGCGACACCAAGTCCGCCGATGCCGTGACCGAGTCGCTCAAGGCGCTCTACGAGGACGGCACGGTCAAGGACCTGTGCGACAAGTACGCGAGCTATGGTCTGTCTTTCGATAATTGGGTGCTCAAGTAATGTCTATTCAGGTCATGATGCAGATGCTTGGCCAGGGATTCTTGGTCAGTTTGCAGTTGTTTGTGCTGACGCTGCTGGGGTCGATTCCGCTGGGAATCCCCGTGGCGTTTATGCGCATGAGCAAAATCGCGCCGCTTCGCTGGATTGCGCGCATCTACATTTCGGTCATGCGCGGTACGCCGCTCATGCTGCAGATGTTTGCCATCTACTTTGCCCCGTACTACGTGTTTGGCATTTCGCTCACGCCCGATTCCAAGTGGACGGCGTGCGTCGTAGCGTTCATCATCAACTACGCCGGTTACTTTGCCGAGATCTATCGCTCGGGCCTGCAGTCCATTCCGCGCGGTCAATACGAGGCAGCCGAGGTACTGGGCTATTCGCGCATGCAGACGTTTCTGTATATCGTGATGCCGCAGGTTGCCAAGCGCATTTTGCCGGCGATGGGCAACGAGATCATCACGCTGGTCAAGGATACGTCGCTGGCGTTTGCCATCGGCGTGGGGGAGATGTTCTCGACGGCCAAGGCGCTGGTCGCCTCGCAAGTGAGCATGGTGCCGTTTGCGATTGCGGCGTTGATCTACTGGGTCTTTAACTTTGTGGTCGAGATGCTGCTGGGCGCCGCCGAAAAGAAGCTGGACTATTATCATGACTAACTCAGTGATGAAAATCGAAAGCGCGCGCAAGGCGTTTGGCGGCAATGAGGTGCTCAAGGATATCTCGCTCGAGGTCAAGCGTGGCGAGGTCGTGGCGATTATCGGGCCTTCGGGTGGCGGCAAGTCCACGCTGCTGCGGTGTGCCACGCTGCTCGAGACACTCGACGGAGGCTCGCTCTCGTTTGGTGACCTTGCCGTTGCGACGGATGCTGGTTCGGGCGCGGTCTATGCGAAGGGCGATGTGCCCAAGCAGGCGCGCTCGCGATTCGGCCTGGTGTTCCAAAACTACAACCTGTTCCCGCACTATACCGTGATGAAAAACATCATCGACGCGCCGATTCGCGTGCTTAAGCGCCCGCGCGAGCAGGCGGAAGCTCGTGCGCATGAATTGATTGCTCAGATGGGGCTTGTGGGCAACGAGAACAAGGTTCCGTGTGAGCTTTCGGGCGGTCAGCAGCAGCGCGTGAGTATTGCCCGCGCCCTAGCGCTCGACCCGGAGATCCTGTTCTTTGACGAGCCGACCTCGGCGCTCGATCCCGAGCTAACGGCCGAGGTGCTGCGTGTCATTAAAGACCTTGCCGCGCAGAATATGACGATGGTGATCGTGACCCACGCAATGCAGTTTGCGCGCGATGTTGCCGACCGCGTGGTCTTTATGGATGGCGGCCGCATTGTCGAGGAGGGTCCTGCCGAGCAGGTTATCGACCATCCGCGCGAGCAGCGCACGCGTGAGTTCTTGAGCCGTATCGAGGGATAGGCTCAGGTATTTACTCAACTATTAATTGAGGCGAAGCCGCCGCAGGTCTTACGGTCTGTGGCGGCTTTTTGTTTGCATCGACGGGGTTCAATAATCGCCTCACAAGCTTGTCTCTTCCTCTCGCCGCCTGTATTCATACGTGCGCCGAAAGGTATGCATGGACAGCCGCCCGTGAGGGTAGGGTGGTGGCATAGGACATTTGGAGGGTGAGTCGGCTCGGCTGCCGACCATGCTGCTCCCGGGATGGCACCGACCGCGAACTCTCCCCGTTGGCGTCGCGCATTGCGCGCGGCCCTGCAAGGAGGTCATCATGGGTGCTCCCAAGACCGGTAACGTAAGGAACGTGGTGCTCGTAGGCCAAGGCGGGGTGGGCAAGACTTCACTCGCCGAGGCCATGCTCCACCTTTCCGGCAAGACCGCCCGCCTGGGCGGCCACGACGGCACCAAGCCCACGCTCGACTATGACCCCGAAGAGGTCAAGCGTTCATTCTCCATCTCGACGACCATCGCGCCGATCGACTGGAAGGGCGCGCGCATCAATGTGCTCGATGCCCCGTGCTACCCCGATTTTATCGGCGACGCCTTTGCCGCGATGAGCGTCTGCGAGACGGCTCTGTTTGTGGTCGACGC
>CALLFD010000326.1 GCA_937997605.1 uncultured Collinsella sp.
TTCTTGCACCCACGACGGCACCCGCTCACAAACAGAGAAGTACGAACGCCTTCCCCATCAGCAATGTCGAAATACTTAATGTTCGCGTAATTCATAGGTAACTCTCCCGGGAGGCCGGGACATATCATCCCGTCCTCAAACATTCTCGGCCTTCGGCCTGCGAAACTGCGGGCGGGACGATATGTCCCGGCCTCATGCAAAGGGTAACTCAATGAACGAAGCGAACATCGAGTATAGGGTTCGAGGTCCAATAAAAACCTTGTTGCAACTCAACCGCCATCGCAAGCAAAGCGTTGTTGCAAGTCAACTCATTTCCGCTTAGAACTTCGAGGAGTGAGCAGACCGCATGCCGTATCTCAGCTACGTCAACTTGGCTGAGCCGAGAGGGCCGCTTGGGCTTTTGCTCGATATGAGTTCCGCACGCAAAGAAGGCCACTTAATGTGGCCTTCGTCTTGCGCAGGACTGTCCGAAATAGCGAGCAAATGCCCAAGCGGCCCTCCCGGCTCAGCCCCGGAGCGGTATTAGAGATGCAGCACGCGGTCGCGGATCTCCTCGGTTCGGCCCTGGTTCCAGAACTGGGTACCGATGTAGCCGCACGTGCGACGGGCAACATTCATCTTCTCCTGATCGCGGTTGCCGCAGTTAGGGCACTCCCACACCAGCTTGCCGTCATCCTCGACAATCTTGATCTCACCGTCGTAGCCGCACACCTGGCAGTAGTCGCTCTTGGTGTTGAGCTCGGCGTACATGATGTTGTCGTAGATGTACTGCATCACGCGAATGACAGCCTTGAGGTTGTCCTGCATGTTGGGAACCTCGACGTAGGAGATGGCACCGCCCGGCGAAAGCTGCTGGAACATGCCCTCAAACTTAAGCTTATCGAAGGCGTCGATCTCCTCGGACACGTGGACGTGGTAGCTGTTGGTGATGTAGCCCTTGTCCGTCACGCCCGGGATGATGCCAAAACGACGCTGCAGGCACTTGGCGAACTTGTAGGTCGTCGACTCAAGCGGGGTACCGTACAGCGAGAAGTCAATATCGCTTTCGGCCTTCCACTCGGCGCACTTGTCGTTCATGCGCTGCATGACGGCCATGGCAAACGGCGTGCCCTCCTTCTCGGTGTGGCTGTGGCCCGTCATGTACTTGACGCACTCGTACAGGCCGGCATAACCCAGACTAATGGTGGAGTAACCGCCCACGAGCAGCTTGTCGATCGTCTCGCCCTTCTTCAGACGAGCGAGGGCGCCGTACTGCCACAGAATCGGTGCGGCGTCAGAAAGCGTACCCATCAGGCGCTCATGACGGCACAGCAGGGCACGGTGGCACAGCTCAAGGCGCTCGTCGAAGATCTTCCAGAACTTATCCATATCCTGATGCGAGCTCAGCGCGACATCGGGCAGGTTGATGGTCACGACGCCCTGGTTAAAGCGACCATAGTACTTGGGCTTGTTCGGGTCGTAGTTTAGCGCGTTGGCAACGTTGTTAAAGCCGTTGCCCGAGCGGTCGGGCGTCAAGAAGCTGCGGCAGCCCATGCAGGTATAGCAGTCGCCGTTACCCGCGGTCTCGCCCTTCGACAGCTTGAGCTCGCGCATCTTTTTCTCGGAGATGTAATCGGGCACCATACGCTTGGCAGTGCACTTGGCAGCCAGCTGGGTCAGGTAGAAGTACGGGGAATCCTCGTGAACGTTATCGTCCTCGAGTACATAGATAAGCTTGGGGAATGCCGGGGTGATCCATACGCCGGCCTCGTTCTTAACGCCCTCGTAGCGCTGGCGAAGCGTCTCCTCCACGATCATGGCAAGGTCGTGCTTCTCCTGAGGCGTACGGGCCTCGTTAAGATACATAAAGACCGTCACGAACGGCGCCTGGCCGTTGGTGGTCATAAGGGTCACGACCTGATACTGAATCGTCTGAACGCCGCGACGGATCTCGTCACGCAGGCGATCCTCAACAACCTCGCGGACCTTTTCGGGAGATGCGGAAACGCCGAGCTCCTCGAGCTCGCGGGCGACCTCGACGCGAATCTTTTGACGGCTCACCTCGACGAACGGGGCAAGATGGGTCAGCGAAATCGACTGGCCACCATACTGGGAGGAAGCAACCTGGGCGATGATCTGCGTCGCGATGTTGCAGGCGGTCGAGAAGCTGTGCGGCTTCTCAATCAGCGTACCCGAGATAACAGTACCGTTCTGGAGCATATCCTCCAGGTTCACCAGGTCGCAGTTATGCATGTGCTGGGCAAAGTAGTCCGAATCATGGAAGTGGATCAGACCCTCATTGTGAGCATCCACAATCTCCTGGGGCAGCAGCACACGCTGGGTCAGGTCCTTGGAGATCTCGCCGGCCATGTAGTCACGCTGAACGGAATTGACGGTCGGGTTCTTGTTGGAGTTCTCCTGCTTGACCTCTTCGTTGTTGCACTCAATCAGCGACAGAATCTTGTCGTCGGTCGTGTTCTTCTGGCGCTTCAGGCTCTGAACATAGCGATAGATGATGTAATGGCGAGCGACCTCGTAGCAGTCGAGACGCATGATCTCGTCCTCGACCAGATCCTGAATCTCCTCGACCGACACGGTGTGGCCCGCGTTCTCGCATGCCTCGGCGACGTTTTGTGCCGCGTAAACCACCTGGCGGTCGGTAAGACGAGAGCTCTCCTCGACCTCCAAGTTTGCGGCGCGGATGGCATTGACGATCTTATCGATGTCAAAGACAACCTCGGTGCCGCTGCGCTTGATGATCTTCATCCTCTTGCCTCTTTCGTATCGTAGCCTCATCGCGCTTCAGAGCCAAACGATACCTGGCAGGGCTTGCCCCTGTCTTGCGGCGCCGTCGCGCAATCTGTGTTCTCGATAAACCATAAGCCTCCATGCGGACATTCCCTGGAGCCGATCAAGCGGCTCAAGGACACGTTCAAAAGAGGCAGTTAAGGTCTTCGTTCTCTGTCCGCCATCTATCATACGACAAAGAGGCATCTATATCCTGTATTCTTTTTTTAGGTCAAACACAACATATAGTGTTTCAGCAGGTCAAAGCAATTAGTCATTTTGCAGACGCATTAAAAATGAGGGGTTCTTGGCAAGTCGGTAAAACGCTACCAACACGGCTACCTGCATGGCAGTTATAAAACCCCCTTAGTCAAGCCGCTGACAAATCCTA
>CALLFD010000327.1 GCA_937997605.1 uncultured Collinsella sp.
GATCGCGAAGAGCTGAAGGGCTGGGCGTACGAGCGCATGCTGGCTGCCCTTGATGGGCACGCCGACGAGGAAATTCGCCGCGGCGTGACGCTGGTGGGACCGCATCGCGACGAGATTGAGTTTACCGTTGCGGGTCGCTCCGCCCGTTCATTTGCCAGCCAAGGACAGCAGCGAACGTTGGTACTGTCCTGGAAGGTGGCCGAGGTGGCCGTGGCTCGCGATGTCCTGGGCACCGCCCCGCTGCTGCTTTTGGACGACGTGATGAGCGAGCTCGACGGCGAGCGTCGCGGTGCTTTCCTGCGGCTGATCGGCGATGATATCCAGACGGTCATAACCACGACCAACCTGGGGTACTTTACCGATGACCTGCTTGATCGAGCCAAGGTGGTGAGCATGGGTGAGACGTGCTAATTACGAGCGCGAGAGCGAAACGGTCGCCTTCAGTGGCTTTTTGAACGCAGAGCGCCAGCGCATCCTGGCGGCTGCGACCCCTGAGCGCCGTGCGCAGATGGAGGCCGCCGAGGAGTCGCGCGCGGTCTATCGCGCGTGGAACGCGGTGTGCTCGGGCACGCGCGAGGGGCGGCATGTGACGGGCCTGCGCTACCTGCCCGAGTCCAATGAGCTGCTGGTATATCTCGATTCGCCCTCGTGGACGCAGGAAATGACGCTGTTGCGCGAGATCATCCGCGCGCGCATGGAGCGCGCCGGTGCTCATGTGGACGGCCTGGTGTTCAAAACCACCGCACCCGGTCACACGCCGCCCGCCGCTAAGGAGCGCCTGCGCCCGGCGACGACCGAGCGCCCGCCGGCCCCGCACGCCGACCTTAGCGAGTCCGAGCGCACCGAGATTGAGCGCCAGGTGGCGCCCATCGAAGACCAAAAACTGCGCGAGGCCCTCGAGAACGCCATGAGAGCCAGCGCCGAGTGGACCAAGGGCGTGCAAAGCAAAAAAGAGCCTTAAATCGCATCTGGTGGCCTTGTAGAGCCAAATACCCTCGTTCCCGAGGGTATTTTTTTACGATAAACTAGTAAGGCTGTACACATTTTCTTGACTGAAGGAGGACGTGTGGCAAACGAAAACGATTACGATGGCGGCGAGATTAAGATTCTCGAAGGTCTCGAGGCCGTTCGTAAGCGCCCGGGCATGTATATCGGCTCGACGAGCGCCAGCGGTCTGCATCACCTGGTGTGGGAGATCGTTGACAACTCCGTCGACGAGGCCATGGCCGGTTTCTGCACCGAGATCCAGGTGACGGTCCACGCCGACAACTCCATCACGGTCGTCGACAACGGGCGCGGCATCCCCGTCGACGAGCACCCTGTTAAAAAGATTCCGACGCTCGAGGTCGTCATGACGATCTTGCACGCCGGCGGTAAGTTCGATAACTCGGCCTATAAGGTCTCGGGCGGCCTGCACGGCGTGGGCATCTCCGTCGTCAACGCACTGTCCAAGCGCGTGGTCGTTCAGGTTCGTCGCGATGGCAACACCTACGAGATGGAGTTCTCGCGCGGCAAGACCGTCAAGAAGATGGAGGTCGTGGGCACCTCGGATTCGACGGGCACCACCGTCACCTTCTGGCCCGACGACGAGATCTTCGAGACCTGCATCTACGATTTCGATACGCTGCATAACCGTCTGCAGGAGACGGCGTTCCTCAATAAGAACCTCAAAATCGTGCTGACCGACGAGCGCGAAGCGACTCCCCACGTGGAGGAGTTTTGCTACGAGGGCGGCATCATCGACTTCGTCAAGTTCCTCAACGAGGGCAAGGACGTTCCCGAGGCCTTTAAGGAGCCCATCTACATCGAGGGCAAATCGGACCCGGACGCGCCTGTGGCCAAGATGGGCGAGGTCGAGGTTTCCCTGCAGTGGAATAGCGGCTACGGCGAGAACGTCATGTCGTTTGCCAACGACATCTACACCCCCGAAGGCGGCATGCACCTTGAGGGCTTCCGTACCGCGCTCACCCGCGTGATCAACGATTACGCGCGCAAGCAGAACCTGCTCAAGGAAAAAGACGCCAACCTGACCGGCGACGATGTGCGCGAGGGCCTTTCGGCCGTTATCTCGGTCAAGCTGCCCGATCCGCAGTTTGAGGGCCAGACCAAGGCCAAGCTCGGCAGCTCCTATATGCGCGCGCTCACGCTCAAGATCGTGACCGACGGCCTCGCCGATTACTTGGAGGAGCATCCCAAGCCCGCTCGCGAGATCGTCAAGAAGGCGCAACAGGCCTGCAAGGCGCGCAATGCCGCCCGCAAGGCGCGCGAGGCGACCCGCCGCAAGAGCCTGCTCGAGACGGCGTCCCTGCCCGGTAAGCTCGCTGACTGCTCGGTGCGCGATGCCGAGCTGACCGAGCTCTTCATCGTAGAGGGCGACTCGGCAGGCGGTTCGGCCAAGGACGGCCGTCGCCGAGACATCCAGGCGATTCTGCCCCTGCGCGGCAAGATTTTGAACGTCGAACGCGTTGGTGACCATCGCGCGTTCTCGAGTGACACCATCCAGTCGCTGATTACCGCGATCGGCTGCGGCGTCACGACGAGTGCCGGCGACGGCGGCGACTTCGATATCACCAAGGCGCGCTACCACAAGATCATCATCATGACCGATGCAGACGTCGACGGTGCGCATATCCGCATCCTGCTGCTGACGTTCTTCTACAAGTACATGCGTCCGCTGATCGATGCCGGCTACGTCTACGTTGCCTGCCCGCCCATCTTTGGCATTAAGGTGCGCAACAAGATCCACTACGTGTATCCCAACGGCCGCCAGCCCGAAGACGAGATCCTGCGCGACACCATCCAGAGCCTGGGCCTGAATCCCGACGATAACGACGAGGACGGCAAGGCCAAGGACGGCAAGATCACCAAAAAGCGCAAGGGCTATACCGTCCAGCGCTACAAGGGCCTGGGCGAGATGGACCCCAAGCAGCTCGCCTCGACGACGATGGACCCCAAGACCCGCATCCTGCAGCGTGTGTCGATCGAAGACGCCGTGGTGGCGGACCGCGCCGTGCGCGAGCTGATGGGTTCCGAGGTCGGCTATCGCCGCGAGTACATCGAGAAGCATGCACATGATGCACGATTCTTAGATGCCTAACCTGTTCGGCTTTCCCAGCCACCGCACCTTCGCCCTCAATCGTCGGTCGCGTACCCAAGTACGCTTCCCTCCTCTTTCGGGCGAATCTGCGGCACCTGGAAAAGCCGTCTCCGTGGTAGGGAACTAATTAGACCACGCAAACCATGAGGAGGTAACGTGGCAGACGATATCAACAATAGCGAGGGTATGGACGAGGCCGGCGATGCCGGTATGCCCGATGATCTGAAGCGCCTGCTTGCCCGTGCTGAGCAGGGCGAGGACGGCGATCCGGACGCCTATAACCCCGATGCCGATGATGATGAGGAAGAAGACGACGCCGAGCTCGAGGAGAGCTTTGGCGAAGTCGACCGTGGTGCCTCGGCCGGCGAGGATATCAACGGCGGCCAGCTCCAGATTTCGGAGTTCGGTCGCGAGATGAAGCAGTCGTTCATTGAGTATTCGATGTCGGTTATCACAGCGCGCGCCCTGCCGGACGTGCGTGACGGCTTAAAGCCGGTGCACCGCCGCATCCTGTACGCGATGAACGAGAGCGGCATCTACCCCAACCGCCCGCACAAGAAGTCAGCTTGGACGGTCGGCGAAGTTATCGGTAAGTACCACCCGCATGGCGACTCCGCGGTCTATGAGGCCATGGTCCGCCTGGCGCAGTGGTTCTCCATGCGCACGCCGCTCATCGACGGTCATGGCAACTTCGGTAACATCGACGGCGACGGCGCGGCAGCCATGCGTTACACCGAGAGCCGCCTGGCAAAGCCCGCCATGGAACTGCTGCGCGACCTGCAGAAGGATACCGTCGACTGGCAGCCCAACTACGATGAATCGCTCGCCGAGCCCGTGGCGCTGCCTGCGCGCTTCCCCAACCTGCTGGTCAACGGCAGCCAGGGCATCGCCGTCGGCATGGCCACCAACATCGCTCCGCATAACCTCACCGAGGCGATCGAGGCCACCTGCTACCTGATCGACAACCCCGACGCCACCGTCGACGAGCTCATGCAGATCATGCCCGGTCCGGACTTCCCCACCGGCGCCATCATCATGGGCAGCGCCGGCATTAAGCAGAGCTACGAGACCGGCCGCGGCTCCATTACCGTGCGTGCCAAGGCACACGTGGAGTCCACCAAGACCGGCCGCAGCCGCCTGGTCTTTACCGAGATTCCCTACATGGTCAACAAGGGCACCCTGCAGGAGAAGATCGCCCAGCTCGTCAACGACAAGCGCATCGAGGGCATCTCGGATATGCGCGATGAGTCCAACCAGAAGGGCATCCGTCTGGTCATCGAGCTCAAGAAGGGCGTCATTCCGCGGGTCGTGCTCAACAATCTGTATAAGTACACCTCGCTGCAGACGACCTTTGGCGCCAACAACCTGGCACTCGTCAACGGCGTTCCCAAATGCCTGAGCCTGCTTGAGATGCTGCAGCACTACATCGACCACCAGGTCGACGTCGTCACCCGCCGCACCCGCTTCGACCTTAAGAAGGCCCAGGCCCGCGCGCATATCCTCGAGGGCTACCTGATGGCCCTTGACCATATCGACGAGGTCATCAGCATCATCCGCTCCTCGCAGACCGACTCCGAGGCCAGCAGCCGACTGATCGAACGCTTTGGCTTTACGCCCGAGCAGACCACGGCCATCCTCGAGATGAAGCTGCGCCGCCTGACCGGCCTGGAGCGCGACAAGATCCAAGAAGAGTTGGACGGCCTGCGCCGCGCCATCGCCTACTACGAGGACCTGCTGGCGCACGAGGAGAAGATTCTGGGCGTCATCAAGGAAGAGATGCGCGAGATCTCCAAGAAGTTTGGCGACAAGCGCCGTACCGAAATCAGCCAGGTTGAGAAGGACCTGGATGTCGAGGACCTCATCGCCGACGAGGATATGGTCGTGACCATCACCCACACCGGCTACGTTAAGCGTATCCCAGTGGCTGCCTACCGTGCCCAGAAGCGCGGTGGCAAGGGCGTGTCGGGCGTCAACCTCAAAGAGGACGACGTTATCGATGAGATGTTCATCGCGTCCACGCACGAGTACGTGCTGTTCTTCTCGAGCAAGGGCAAGGTCTATCGCCTGAAGGTGCACGAGCTGCCGGTGGGTACGCGCCAGGCGCGCGGTACCGCGATCGTCAACCTGCTGCCCTTCGAGGAAGGCGAGAAGATCGCGAGCGTCATCAGCTGCCGCGAGTTCCCTGCCGACGAGTACCTGATGTTTGCCACCAAGAGTGGCATGGTCAAGAAGACCGTGATGAGCGCTTACGATCGTAGCCGCCGTGATGGACTCATTGCCATCAACCTGCGCGACGACGACGCACTGCTGAATGTGCGCCGCGTGCGCGAGGGTGACAAGATTATCCTGGCCACCACCGCGGGCAAGGCGATCATGTTCTCCGAGGAGCAGGTGCGCGCCACCGGCCGCGATACCAGCGGCGTTCGCGGTATCGGTATGAAGGACGGCGTGAGCGTTCTGGGCATGGAAGTCACTAACGGCAACGGCGATCTGTTCGTCATCACCGAGCGCGGCTACGGCAAGCGCACGCCGGTCGCGGACTACCCAGAGCAGAATCGCGGCGGCCAGGGCGTCTACACCATCCAAATGACCGAGCGCAAGGGTAACCTCGCGGCCATGAAGACGGTGGGCCCACAGCACGAGCTGTTCATCGTGACGGAGGGTGCGACGGTCATTCGCGTCAAGACCGACGAAATCAGCCAGACTGGCCGCGCCACCCAGGGCGTCAAGATGATGACCGTCGACGACAACGACCGCATCTGCGCCGTGGCCCGCATGACAGCCGCCAAAGAGAAGCCCGAAGGCGAAGCCACAGAAAACGGCTCTGCTTCCGAAGAAACCCCTGTCGATCTAGGCGACGGCAACGACATGCCAGAAGATCTCCTAGACGAGTAAGAGGCCCTAGCTGGTAGAAAATATCAGACACCATATATCGGCGGTCGGCGCATTGCGCGCCGACCGCTTTTTTGAAAACCTTGGGACCCCATGGTCGCTGGGCTGGCGAGATGGTTTTGGTTTGTCGCGAGTTCCGCACGCAAAGAAGGCCACTTAATGTGGCCTTCGTCTTGCGCAGGACTGTCCGAGCAGCAAACCAAAACCATCTCGCCAGCCCAGCGACCACCCCTCCCAAAGATTTTCAAAAAAGTTGTTGACGCGCGCGTAACGACTCGTCTAATATATCCCTTGCGCGATGGACCTGTAGCTCAGTTGGTTAGAGCGTCCGGCTGATAACCGGGAGGTCACAAGTTCGAATCTTGTCAGGTCCACCACTTTCTTTCGCAATAAACACCCCAGCGAGAGCCGAGTCGCCGCTGGGGTGTTTATTACTGTCTCCGTGGGGGTTTAGCTCAGCTGGGAGAGCGCGGGCTTTGCAAGCCTGAGGTCAGGGGTTCGATCCCCCTAACCTCCACCATGATGGACCTGTAGCTCAGTTGGTTAGAGCGTCCGGCTGATAACCGGGAGGTCACAAGTTCGAATCTTGTCAGGTCCACCACTTTCTTTCGCAATAAACACCCCAGCGAGAGCCGAGTCGCCGCTGGGGTGTTTATTACTGTCTCCGTGGGGGTTTAGCTCAGCTGGGAGAGCGCGGGCTTTGCAAGCCTGAGGTCAGGGGTTCGATCCCCCTAACCTCCACCATGATGGACCTGTAGCTCAGTTGGTTAGAGCGTCCGGCTGATAACCGGGAGGTCACAAGTTCGAATCTTGTCAGGTCCACCATCAAAACTGTGAAGAGCCCTGGGGCGTTGCCTCGGGGCTTTTTTCTTGTCTGCGATAAATCTCATTTTGGTTTTGTGTGCTGTGCGAAAGATTGGGTAGTATAGCTATTCAATGCGGCGACCTTGCCGCGTGTTAACCGCTACGTACCGGAGGTGTTCCATGGTTCGTGTCGACATAGAGACCATCGTCATGGCCGCCGGTCCCGTGCCATCGCTTATCGTGCTTCGCGAGCGCTGCAGCAAATCGGACTCGCCCGCGCCACTGCGTTCCCTTTCCATTCAAACTGGTTCGTTTGAAGCCGCTGCCATCAGCCGCGGCATCGATAGCGGCCGCGCCGAGCGCCCGATTACCCATGACCTGTTGCTCGATACTGTTGGCGCCCTGGGTGCCAAGCTCGAACGCATCGAAATCGTTCGCGCCGAGCCGCCCGTGTTTTACGCGACGGTTGTCGTGTTGGCCGATGGCAACGAGCATAAGATCGATGCGCGTCCCAGTGATGCCATTGCCCTTGCCGTGCGCAGCAATGCCCCCATGTTTGTGGAGGACGACATCATGAATCGCCTGGGCACCGTTTCTGCCCATGCCGAGGAAGTTGACGACGAGCGGGAGTTCGAGAAGTTCGACGAGTTCGTCCATACGCTCTCCCCCGATGACTTCTAAATGTGGGGCGGCCAGGCTGCGGAGCGTTCGCTGATGGCCGGCGGTATGTCGGCTGAGGCGGCGGCCATTGCGCGCGAGGCCCAGATGCGCTCGGAGGCTTCTGAGGCGGCTCGCATTGCCTATGTGACGCAGGCCCGCACGCTTCGCGAACGCCGCGGCTCGTTTATCAAGATGGTTGTCGTCTCCGCCCTTGTCGCGGCAATCTGCTCGCGCCTTCGTGGTACAGTTGGTGCGCTTGGGTTTTCGATCTCTACGGGCCTCGTGATCTGGGGTGTGGTCGATGCGGTCATGCTGACCAGTCAGATCAAGGTGCTCGACAAGCGCGCGATGGATATGATGCGCACCCGCGACGCTGCCGCTAAGATCGCCGCCGAGGCACAAGAACTGTAATGACGCCAGACTCGATGGGAAGGTCTAAAGATGGCACAGGATATGCAGGACGCCGGTAACGTCTCCGCCGAGCTCGACGCCATGGTGTGCGATCTGATTGGCGCGTTCTTGGACGACCTTGCCGCCGGTGAAAACCCTGGCGTGGTCGTGGCAATTGAGGACGCCGCTTCCAACCGTTATCTGGCGGCGCTCGATGAGGATGGCGAAGAGGCGTGCCTCGAGGCGGCCACCAACTTTATCTCCGAGCACAAGATGGGTCTTAAGGACGAGGGCCTGGGCCGTATCGCTCGCTATGCCATCGGCTACACCGGCTGCGTCGAGATTGACGGCGGCTATCACGATGCTCTGCTCGTGAGCTTCTTCGAAACCACGCTCGAGAGTGGTTTTTCGGCATATGTGCTGTATGAGGGCATGGGCGCCGGCGATGGTTTTATGTGGAGCGACCCTGAACCTGCAGGTGAGGAAACCCCTCTCATCTAAAATCGCTAAAATAAACGAGTTTTCGGTAAAAGGCTCAATATTCCCGCCGAGCGTTGTATCGCTGGGCGGGCCGCATACGCGTGCCGGTTGTATATAGATAGAAGATAGGGGAACTACATGCGCGTAGACAATCTGAGGAACATCGCCATCATCGCTCACGTCGACCACGGCAAGACGACGATGGTCGACAAGCTCCTGCGTGCCACGGACGCCTTCCGTGCCAACCAGCAGGTCGAGGACCGCGTCCTGGATTCCAACGACCAGGAACGCGAGCGCGGCATTACGATTCTCGCCAAGAACATCTCTATCGAGTACAAGGACGTTAAGATCAACGTCATCGACACCCCGGGCCACGCCGACTTTGGCGGCGAGGTCGAGCGCGTGCTGCGTATGGCCGACGGCGCCCTGCTGCTGGTCGACGCCTTTGAGGGCCCCATGCCCCAGACCCGCTTCGTGCTGCGTCACGCTATCGACACCGGCCTTAAGAT
>CALLFD010000328.1 GCA_937997605.1 uncultured Collinsella sp.
TGATCATCAGCATCGTGGTCGGCGCTATCGCCGCTGCCATCTTGGGCTTCTTGATTGGTATCCCGGTCCTGCGCCTGAGCGGCGATTACCTGGCTATCGTGACGCTGGCCTTTGGCGAGATCATCAAAGAGATCGTCACCTGCCTCATTGTGGGCGTCGACTCCCGCGGCCTGCACGTGATCTTTAACATCACGGGCAACTCTACGATCGACGACCTGCACCTGCTCGAGGACGGCACCGCCATCATCAAGGGCGCCCAGGGCGCCTCGGGCGTGTCGACGTACTCGACCTTCCTCGCCGGTGCCATCCTGGTCATGGTCGCACTCGTGATCGTGCTCAACCTGGTTCGCAGCCGTACCGGCCGTGCCATTATGGCCGTGCGCGATAACAAGATTGCAGCCGAGTCCGTAGGCATCTCCGTCACCGAGTACCGCATGATCGCCTTCGTGGTTTCCGCTGCCCTCGCCGGTGCTGCCGGAGCCCTCTTCGGCGGTAACTTCTCGCAGCTCTCCGCCACCAAGTTCGACTTCAACACGTCGATCCTCATTCTGGTGTTCGTGGTCCTGGGCGGCCTGGGCAACATGCGCGGTTCCGTCATCGCGGCGGCGTTGCTCACGGTGCTTCCCGAGCTGCTCCGTCAGTTCTCGGACTACCGCATGCTCATCTACGCCATCGTGTTGATCCTGGTCATGATCTTTACCAACAACCCGCAGCTCAAGGCGTTCTTCGGTCGCGTCAAGGACCGCTTTGCTTCCAAGAAGGAGGTGGCAGCCGATGCCCAGTAAATTTGAGTTCAACAAGGGCAAGATGGTCCCGTATCCTTCTGGCGCCATCGTTCCCGACCGTGACCTGGGCCAGCGCCCGGCACTCGAGTGCATCCACCTGGGCATTGAGTTCGGTGGCCTTAAGGCAGTCGACGACTTTAGCCTGACTATCGGCAAGACCGAGATTGCCGGTCTGATCGGCCCCAACGGCGCCGGTAAGACCACGGTCTTCAACCTGCTCACCAAGGTGTATCAGCCCACGCACGGCACCATCCTGCTCGACGGCGAGGACACTTCGGGCAAGTCGGTCTACCAGGTCAACCGCATGGGTATTGCCCGTACCTTCCAGAACATTCGCCTATTCAACACCATGACGGTGGAGGATAACGTCAAGGTCGGCCTGCACAACCAGGAGCGCTACTCCGGCTTTGAGGGCGTGCTGCGCCTGCCGACGTATTGGAAGCACGAGAAGGCCGCCCACGAGCGCGCCATGGAGCTGCTGTCCATTTTTGACATGGAGCACCTGGCAAATGAACAGGCCGGCTCGCTTCCTTACGGCGCTCAGCGCCGTCTGGAGATCGTCCGCGCGCTTGCCACTAACCCCAAGCTGCTGCTGCTCGACGAGCCTGCCGCCGGCATGAACCCGTCCGAGACCGCAGAGCTCATGGCGAACATCGTCAAGATTCGCGACACCTTCGGCATCGCCATCATGCTTATCGAGCATGATATGTCGCTCGTTATGAACATCTGCGAGGGCATCTGCGTGCTTAACTTTGGCAAGGTTATCGCCAAGGGTACGGCGGAGGAAATCCAGAACAACGACGCCGTTATCGAGGCGTATCTGGGTAAGCAGGATAAGGGGGAGAACTAAATGGCAGAGCCGATGCTTTCCGTCTACAACATCAACGTCTGGTACGGCGCCATCCACGCCATCAAGGACATCTCCTTTAACGTTAACGAGGGCGAGATCGTGGCCTTGATTGGTGCCAACGGTGCCGGCAAGTCCACAACGCTCAAGACCGTCTCGGGCCTGCTGCGCTCCAAGACCGGCTCCATCAAGTTTATGGGCGAGGACATTACCCATACGCCCGCTGATAAGCTGGTTGGTAAGGGCCTGGCTCAGGTTCCCGAGGGTCGTCGCGCCTTTTTGCAGATGACGGTCGAGGAGAACCTGGAGATGGGCGCCTATACACAGCCCAAGTCCACAATTGCTCCGGGCCTGGAGCGCGTCTACGAGCAGTTCCCGCGCCTGAAGGAACGTCGTCGCCAGGTCGCCGGCACCCTTTCGGGCGGCGAGCAGCAGATGCTCGTTATGGGGCGCGCCCTTATGAGTAACCCCAAACTGCTTATGCTCGACGAACCTTCCATGGGTCTGGCACCGATTCTGATCGAACAGATCTTCCAGATTGTCGAGGACCTGCACAAGGCCGGCACCACGGTGCTTCTGGTCGAGCAAAACGCGCAGATGGCGCTTTCCATCGCCACACGCGGTTACGTGCTCGAGACCGGCAAGATCACCATGACCGGCACCGGCCAAGAGCTCCTGCACGACGACAACGTCCGCAAGGCCTATCTGGGTGGTTAATCCATTCAACAAAGGGGGCGCTGACCAACCCGGTCAGCGCCCCCTTTTAAGTTGCGGTGGAATAGGGACTAAATGGGAGTCTCAGAGGCCAAAAGAGTCCCTATTCCACCGCAACTTCATGGGGATGTGTGACAATGCCCGTCGGAAAACATCTGCTGTCTTTGGGGGTCTATCTATGGTGTACGAGTTTTGTGCCGAGAACTTTGAGCGGGTGCCGGCGGCTATCGATGCCGGTGCAAGGCGTATTGAACTGTGCGACAACCTTGCCGTCGGTGGCACTACACCCTCGGCCGGTGTTATCAGCGCTACAGTCAGCTATGCTCACGAGCATGACGCGCGAGTGATGTGCATGATTCGTCCGCGTGGCGGTGACTTTCATTACAACCAAGACGAGCTGCGCATGATGGAGATGGACCTGGGCCTTGCCGTAAGCGCCGGCGTTGACGGCTTGGTCTTTGGCAGCTGCAAGCCCTGCGCTGGCGGATGGGCGCTCGACGAGCTTACGTTGGGCGCCCTCGTGATGGCCGCGGGCTGCGCGACCGAGGAATGCAAGCGTGAGCCCATCGACATCACCTTCCACATGGCGTTTGATCAGCTCTCGCCCGAGGCTCAGCTCGACGCGATTGACATACTCGTCGACTGCGGCATCACACGCATCTTGACGCATGGCGGCGCTGCCGGTACGCCGATCGAGGACAACTTCGAAAACCTGGCCCGCTTGATCGAGTATGCGGGCGATCGCTTGACCATCCTTCCCGGCGGCGGCATTTCCACGGCCAACCGCGATACCGTGGCGGCGGCACTGGGCGTCTCCGAGCTCCATGGCACAAGGATCGTACCGCTGGAGGTGTAGCCCGTGGCGCTTGTATTCGATGTTCAGCAGGCGAGTGGCAAGCCCGACGACAACCGTCGTCCCGGCACCGCGTGCCCCTTTTGCGATACAGAAGGGCTCACCAACATCATCCAGCGCGACGGTGACTGCATCTGGCTCGAGAATAAGTTCAAAACCCTGCGCGCCACCCATCAAACCGTGCTAATCGAGTCGGCCGATCACGATGCCGACCTGGTGACCTATGAGCCGGATGAACTCCACCATGTGATGCGGTTTGCCCTGGGTTGCTGGCAGCAGATGATCGATTCACAGCAGTATCGAAGCGTGCTCATGTACAAGAACAAGGGTCCGCTCTCGGGCGGTAGTCTCGTTCATCCGCACATGCAGATTGTGGGTTTGGAGCAGGAAGACGGCTATGCTTCGCTGACTTCTGCCAATTTCGAAGGCATCAATGTCTGGCGACAGGGGAGAATCGCGGTCAACATCTCAACCGAACCGATCATGGGGTTCTTTGAGATCAACGTTTCAGCCCCGCAGGGAATCGCCGCCAGCGATGACACGAGAGACCAAGCCGAGGCGGATCTCTTCGCCGACGCAATCCAGGCAGCTCTGCGCTATATCTTGCACGAGCACCATGGCGGTCGTGCAGAGTCGTACAACCTGTTCTTCTATCACATGAGCGGCCGGACCATTGCCAAGGCGCTTCCACGTTGGGTGGTTTCACCCTACTTTGTCGGGTATCGGCTGGCTCAGGTCAATGCTGAGACCACGCTCGATGTCGATGCGGAGCGACTCCGCGCACATCTGGAGGCGCTCACATCGTAAAGTGAGCGCCCGCACACTGCGGACGGTTTAGCGCGCCATTGCATCGCGGCCGGCCTCGACGCGCTTGCGCTGGGCGGCGCGCTCCTCGCCGGTCAGACGCTCAAAGAAGTGCCCGATAAGCGAGGCGAGCACCTGCTGAAACAACGTTCCACACATGACGGGAAACACAACTTCGCCCGGAAAGTATTGCGTGGCGATGACGGCGCCCGAAGAGATATTGCGCATGCCGCAGGTAAAGCACATGGTGGTCGTTTCGCTATATGGCAGATGCAGCGCGCGAGCGACCAGAATGCCGACGACAAAGCCGCTGATGGCGAAGACCAAAATAAAGAGGGCTACTTCCAAGCGCACCGCGTTCATGTGCAGCATGTACTCGCTCATGGCGGTGGAGTTGGAGGCGATAACGCCCATCATCATGAACTTGCAGGCGGGTGAGAGCGCGGGGGAGAGTTTTTCGTGCCCCCATCCGCGCGTGAGCTCGTTGATCACGATGCCGAGCACGGCGGGGATAGCGATCATAAAGGCCATGTTCTGCATCATACTTGGCACGTCGATCGAGACGGTGGCGCCCAGCAGGAGCTTGAGCGTAAGCGGAATCGTCACAGGTGAGATGACCGAGGACGTCAGGATGATGGTGAGTGCGAGCGGGCCGTTGCCGCCGAACATGCTGATCCACATAAAAGCGGTGACTGCCACGGGCACACTGTATTCGAGCACGATGCCGCAGACAAGGTTGGGGTTGGAGCCAAAGAACAGTGAGCCCATGGCATACGCCGCGATGGGGATGATCACAGCTGAGACAAATAACGCCAAAATCAGATGCAGGGGACGGCGGAACACCTCAGCTACCTGATGGAAGGTGTTGCTGAGCGCGCCTTGGAACGTCATAAAGGCAAACAGGGTGGGAACGATGGGCTTGAGAACGCCGATCTGCTGAGGAAAGAGCACGCCGAGCGCCACGCAAATCGGAACGATGATTTGCATGTGCCCCGCGAGAAACTTGCCCAGTCCAACCCATTGCTTCATATGCTCTTGTGACTCCCTTTGCTCGTGAATCCGTTTTGAATGGATATGCTAGACGCTTGCATGCGCCCGTGCGCCAGAAACGCTCGAATATTTCGAGGCTATTACCGCCCTCGTTTATCGAAACCACGGCGTGCTGGACGTTGTGCGTCCGCGCTGCACGGTATAATAAATCCGTTCAACAGATCTGCCTGCCGAAGCGGGCATACACAGAGGACTCATCGCTATGAACCGTGAGAGGTATCGCGGCGACCTGCCCCTATCGGGGGTGGGTGCCTATGTCATCGCTTAAGACGACGCATCGCTGGGCGGTCGCTCAGCAAAACCCCGAGCTCGAAAAGGAGCTTTCGGCTGGTCTGGGCATTCCCGGGCTGGTGGCGCGCATTATGGTCGCGCACGGCATTGGCTCCATCAAAGAGGGCCAATTGTTTTTGACGCCTTCGCTCGATCGCGACTGGCCCGACCCACTCATTATCCCGGGCATGTCGGTCGTTGCCGACCGCGTCGAGCGTGCTATTCGCAACCACGAGCACATTGCAGTCTTTGGCGATTTTGACGTTGACGGTATTACGTCGACCTGCCTGTTGACCGAGGCGCTGCGCACGTTTGGCGCCGATGTCACGCCGTTTATTCCGCATCGCTTTGATGAAGGCTACGGTCTTTCGCGCGCGGCGCTCGACCGCGTTAACGAGCTTGCTCGCCCCCAGCTGATCGTGACCGTCGATAACGGCATTGCCGCCAAGGAAGAGGTTTCCTACCTGGAGAGCCTGGGGATCGATTTGGTGGTCACGGACCATCACGAGCCCTCCGACCAGGTGCCGCAGGGTGTGCCCCTGACTGACCCCAAGCTCGAGGACGAGGGCCCCTCGCGTGAGCTTGCCGGTGCTGGTGTGGCGCTCAAGCTGGTGCAAGTCCTGGGTGAGCGCCTGGGCAAGCCGTCGTATTGGCGTTCGCTAATCGAGGTCGCGGCGCTGGGCACCGTGTCCGACATGATGCCGCTCACGCCCGAGAACCGCGCGCTGGTTGCCGAGGGCATCCAGCAGATGCGCGTAACCGCTCGCCCCGGCTATATCGCGCTTGCCGCGCTCGCCAAGGCGGACCTTTCGAGCATTACGGCGGATGGCCTGTCATTCTCGCTCATTCCCCGCTTAAACGCTGCCGGTCGCATGGCTGATCCCAAGCTGGCGCTCGACCTGCTGCTTGCCCGCGATCCCATCGAAGCAAGCGCACTGGCGGCTGAGCTCGAGGAAATCAACCGCCAGCGCCGTGAGATCGAGGCGGAGCTCACGCGCGATGCCATGGCAAAGGTCGAGGAGACCTATGACGGCGGACGCGCGATCGTCGTGGGCGGCGAAGGCTGGCACGAGGGCGTCAAGGGCATCGTGGCAAGCCGTCTGACCAACCGCTACCACGTGCCGGCGCTGCTGTTCTCGATCGAGGACGGTATCGCGCGCGGCTCTGGTCGCTCGGTGGGCAAAGTTAACCTGTTTGACGCCATCGAGCGCTGTTCCGACCTGATGATTCGTCGCGGCGGACATGCCGGTGCGGTGGGTGTGACCATCGAGGCATCCAAGCTCGATGAGTTCCGCCGTCGCCTTTCAGCCGTGTTGTCCGAGCTTCCCGCCGAGGACTTTGAGGACACCGACGAGGTTGCCGCCACGGTCGACCTTTCCGAATTGAATATCGAGACCATCGAGCAGATTTCCCGCCTTGAGCCGTTTGGCCAGGGTAATAAGGTGCCGCTGCTGGCTGCCGAGGGCGTGACGATGTGTGATCGCGCCGTGGTGGGTAAGACCGGCGAGCACATGCGCTTCGTGGCGACGGATGGCGCCGCGAGTGTGCCGGCCATCATGTTTCGTGTACCGCAGATCGACAAGCTTATCAATTGCGACAGCGCCGTCGACTTGGTGTTCGAGGCCGTTGCCGAGCATTGGCAGGGTCGTGTGAAGCCCAAGCTCATGGTCAAGGATGTTCTGGTCCGCGATACCACGCTGCCCAGCGTCGACGATCCGGCATGCGAGCTTCGTCGTGGCGTGCAGCCGGCGGATTCCGGCCTGCGCCTGGAGTCACGCAAGCGCGAGACGCTCGCCCAGCTTTCTTATACCGAGCTGACACGCTCGCTTATCCATAGCTTTATCGGCTCGAACCAGCCGCACCGCGCGCAGGTCGAGGCGCTCGATGCCCTGGCCGATCACCAAAGTGTTCTGGCCGTTATGGGAACGGGGCGCGGCAAGTCGCTCATCTTCCATGTGCATGCCGCGCGCGAGGCGGTCCTTCGCGGGCGTGCGAGCATCTTTGTCTATCCGCTGCGTGCGCTCGTTGCCGACCAGGCCTATCACCTCTCGTCGACGATGGCAGCGCTTGGCATTGGCGTTGGCGTGCTGACCGGCGAGACCGTGGAGACCGCACGCGATGACGTGTTCGCCGGTCTAGCTTCGGGCCGCACCGGTATCGTGCTCACGACGCCCGAGTTCCTGTCTATCCACCGTGACCGCTTCGCGCGTTCGGGCCGCATCGGCTTTGTCGTTATCGATGAGGCGCACCACGCCGGCCTTGCCAAGGGCGGCGACCGCAGCGCCTATCTCGACATGCCCGATATCCTCAAAGCCCTGGGCGACCCGGTCGTTATGGCTGCGACGGCCACCGCGACGGCTCCGGTCGTGGCCGAGCTTGCCCGCATGTTGCCGATCACTCGCACGGTGGTCGACGAGACGGTGCGCGAGAACCTGCAGCTCGAGGACGACCGCGATCTTGCAAGTCGCGAGAACCGTTTGGTGTCGATTGTGGCGACGGGGGAAAAGACCGTCATCTACGTCAATTCGCGCGACCAGTCCGTGGCGCTCGCCAAGACGTTGCGCAAGCGTGTGCCCGATTGCGCAACCCATATCGCGTTCTATAACGCGGGGCTTGCGCGTTCCGATCGCCGTCGCGTGGAGGAAGCATTCCGAGACGGCAGCCTCAGCTGCATCGTCTCGACATCTGCCTTTGGCGAGGGCGTCAACCTGCCCGATATCCGCCATGTCGTGCTCTATCACATGCCGTTTGGCGGCATTGAGTTTAACCAGATGAGCGGCCGCGCCGGTCGCGATGGCCAGCCCGCCGTGATCCATCTGCTCTATTCGTCGCGCGACGCCCGCATTAACGAGCGCCTGCTCGACTGCTACGCACCCGAGCGCGACGAGCTCGTCACACTCTATCGCGCGCTGCAGACCATGTGGCGCTCCAACCGCGGCAAGACCGGGGATGATTCATTCTGCGCAAGCGATATCGACATCGCGCAGATGTGCCTTGCAATTGACGCGCGCACGCCGGTCGACGAGCGCTCGGTGGAAAGCGGCCTAGGAATCTTCGAAGAGCTTGGTTTCTGTCGCGTTTCGGGGTTTGACGACACCCGTCGCATCGCGATGGCCGAAAACCCCGGCCGCGTGCAATTGAGCAGGTCAATTCGCTATTTGGAGGGCTTGCGCTCGCGCATGGAGTTCTCGGCTTTCCGGAGTTGGGCGCTCGATTCGTGCGCTTCTGATATGCTAGCCAAAGTTAACCGCCCGATCGTACCGCGGGCCTAGGGGAAGGGGACCTCGATGGATGCCGCAGCCCGTACCGCCCATGATTCCACCCTCCAGCCGTTTTCGGAGATGGAGCACTATAAGCATGCCGATGAGCTGCCGCCCGAGATTATGGCGGACAGCTACGACAAGCTGGAGCGTCTGTGCCTCAAATATATGAATGAGGACGACTTTTCTAAGGTTGAGCAGGCCTACTGCTTTGCTGCCGAGAAGCATTGCAACCAAAAGCGGCGCTCGGGTGAGATGTACATCAACCATCCCGTCGAGGTGGCCATAATTCTGGCCGATCTCAAGATGGACTGTGACGTGGTGTGCGCCGCGCTGCTGCACGATACCGTCGAGGATACCGAGACTTCGCTTGCCGATGTTTCCGGCCTGTTTGGCGATACGGTGGCCGAGCTCGTCGATGGCGTGACCAAGCTCACCAACATCGAAGTCGACAGCATGGACGAGAAGCAGGCGCTCACGCTGCGCAAGATGTTCCTTGCCATGTCCAAGGACATTCGCGTCATCATCGTTAAGCTTGCCGACCGTCTGCACAACATGCGCACCCTTGCAGCCCTGCGTGAGGACCGTCGCCTGTTTAAGGCTCGCGAGACCATGGACGTGTATGCGCCTCTGGCCGACCGTCTGGGCATGAGCTCCATTAAATGGGAGCTCGAGGACCTGTCCTTCTTCTACCTTGAGCCCGACGCCTACCAGCGCATCGCGCGCATGGTGGCTGAGTCGCGCGAGGTTCGCGAGCGCTATCTGGCCGAGACCATCAAGACGCTCACCGACGAGCTCAACCGCATTGGCCTGGAGGGCTTCCAGATCAACGGCCGCTCCAAGCACTATTGGTCCATCTACCAAAAGATGAAGCGCAAGGGCAAGGAATTCTCCGAGATCTACGATTTGGTGGCGCTGCGCGTTATTACCCATTCGGTGCGCGATTGCTACTCCACGCTCGGCGCAGTGCATACGCTGTGGCACCCCATGCCCGGTCGCTTTAAAGACTATATCGCCATGCCCAAGGTCAATAACTACCAGTCGCTCCACACGACGGTCATCGGCCCTACGGCTCGTCCGCTCGAGATTCAGATTCGAACCTACGAGATGCATGAGCAGGCCGAGTACGGCATTGCCGCCCACTGGCTATATAAGAAGTCGGGCGGATCGTCTGCTTCCAAGACCAATGACGCTCAACGTTTGGACGACCAGATCAACTGGCTCAAGCATTCGCTCGATTGGGCTGCGTCTGATGAGATCACCGACGCCAAGGAATACCTGCATTCGCTGAAGGTCGACCTCTTCGATCAGGAGATCTTCGTCTTTACGCCCAAGGGCGAGGTCATGGCGCTTCGTGCCGGCTCCACGCCGCTCGACTTTGCCTATGCCGTTCACACCGAGGTGGGAAACCACTGCGTCGGCGCTAAGATCAACGGTGCTGTGGCCCCGCTCACGCACGAGATCAAGACGGGCGACCGCGTTGAAATCCTGACTAACAAGAGTTCCAAACCGTCGCGTGATTGGCTCAAGATCGTCAAGACGCCTTCGGCCAAGTCCAAGATCCGTCGCTACTTTGCCGCCGCGACTAAGGACGACGACGCTGCCGCCGGCCGCGATATGCTGGCCAAGGACCTGCGCAAGCGCGGGTATGGCATCTCCACGCCGCGCTCCACGCGTGCGCTCAACGCCGTGGCGGAGCAGTTTAACTTCAAGCAGCTCGAGGACCTGTTTGCCGCCGTCGGCGCCGGCAAGGTTGCCCCGCGCGCTGTGGGTAATAAGGTCGAGCAAATCTTGGACCCCAAGCCCGAGGAACAGCTCACCAAGGCCGAGGCTATCGCCGAGGTCGTGAAACAGCCGGCCCGCGGCTCCAACCGCAAGCCGCAAAAGCGTGGCAAGAGCGCAAGTAACGGCATTATCGTTAAGGGCGAGAGCAACAGTGGCCTGCTGGTCCGTCTGGCTCATTGCTGCAACCCCGTGACGGGCGACGATATCGTCGGCTTCATCACGCGTGGCCGAGGTGTCTCGGTGCATCGCGCCAACTGCCCCAACGTCAAGGGCCTCATGGAGCACCCCGAGCGCATGATTGACGTAGAGTGGGATGGTGCTGCCGACACTCTCTTCCAGGTCGAGATCGTGGTCGAGTGCCTGGACCGCATGGGCCTGCTCAAGGACGTCACCATTGCCATTGGCGATGCAGGCGGCAATATCCTTTCCGCCGCCACCTCGACCAACCGCGAGGGTATTGCGACCCTGCGCTTTATGGTCGAGATTTCGGATGCGAGCGGCCTGGATCCGCTGCTGGCTTCCATCAGCAGTGTCGATTCGGTCTACGACGCTCGCCGTCTTATGCCCGGCGAAGGCGGAGCTCAGCTCAAGCGCCGTGTGTAGGTGCGAGAGCCTCTCAGCATCATAGATATTGGTTACGTTCGAGGCATCGTTTGGTGCCTCGAACGTATTTTAGAAGGAGGGCATGCGCATGGACGATATGACTTTGGACCTGACACCCCGAGGTGCGGCTTCGATTGAGGCACTCGTTAACGGCCCGATTCAGACCAACAGTTACGCCGTGATTTCGAATGACGAGTGCTTAATCGTCGATCCGGCATGGGAGGGCGAGCGTCTTGTGGAGCATATCCGCACCGCGCATCCCGAGGTGCGCGTACTCGGCTCTGTCTGCACGCACGGTCATGCCGACCATGTTGGCGGGGTTGCCGGGGTTCGAGCTGTCGTTGGCGACAGTGCACTATATGAGTTGTGCGCTAAGGACGTGACGGTACCTCGCGCAAATATCGAGGAGCAGCGTGTCATGTGGGGTATCGAGACGCCCGATCCGGGTGAGCCGACGCGTTTGCTTGCCGAGGGCGATACAATCGAGGTGGGCGACGTCTGCCTGCAGGTGATCGAGACGCCGGGGCATACGCCGGGCGGCATCGTCCTGTTCGCCGCGACCGAGCAGGGGAACATCGCCTTTGTGGGCGACACGCTTTTCCCGGGCAGCCACGGTCGTACCGATCTTTCCGGCGGTGACGAGGCGGCGATTATGCGCTCGCTCTCCAAACTTGCCAAGACGCTTCCGCCCGATACCGTTTGCTTGACGGGCCATGGCGATTCGACCACGATGGCGCGCGAACTTATGCAGAACCCGTTTATGCAGATGTAGGCTCGAAGCCGTCTTTCGAACCACGAGGACCGCTCAATCGTCAAGCTATTTTCCCCAGTGGGTCGATTCTGTGGGGCAAACGGTCAAAATTTGTCCAATCGGATGGTATTCGTGAACAAACGAACGTTTATGCTCGGGTATGTCGTGGTAAAATCTCAGACGTTATCGGAGCAACCTTACAGGAGGTTTCTTTATGCTCGTCAACGCAGCAGACATGCTCAAGAAGGCCGAGGCCGGCAAGTACGGTCTCGGTGCCTTCAACACCAACAACCTCGAGTGGACCCTGGCTATTCTCCAGGCCGCCGAGGAGGCCAAGTCTCCGCTGATCCTTCAGTGCACCGCTGGTGCCGCTAAGTGGATGGGCGGTTTCAAGGTCTGCGCCGACATGGTCAAGGCTGCCGTCGAGGCCACGGGCGTTACCGTTCCCGTCGCCCTTCACCTCGATCACGGTTCTTACGAGGACTGCTTCAAGTGCATCGAGGCCGGCTTCACGTCCATCATGTATGACGGCTCTCACGAGGAGACCTTCCAGCTTAACCTCGACCGCACCAAGGAGCTCGTTGAGCTTGCCCACTCCAAGGGCATGTCCATCGAAGCCGAGGTCGGCGGCATCGGCGGCACCGAGGACGGCGTGACCTCCAGCGGCGAGCTCGCTGATCCTGCTGAGTGCAAGCAGATTGCTGACCTGGGCGTCGACTTCCTCGCCTGCGGTATCGGCAACATCCACGGCGTGTACCCTGCCGACTGGGCTGGCCTTTCCTTCGAGCGCCTGGGCGAGATCAAGGCTCAGACCGGCGACCTGCCCCTCGTCCTGCACGGTGGCACCGGCATCCCCGAGGATCAGATCAAGAAGGCCATCTCCCTGGGTATCTCCAAGATCAACGTCAACACCGATCTGCAGCTCGTCTTTGCCAAGGGCGTTCGCGAGTACATCGAGGCTGGCAAGGATCAGCAGGGCAAGGGCTTTGACCCCCGCAAGCTCCTCAAGCCTGGTCGCGACAACATCGTTGCCCGCACCAAGGAGCTCATGGAGGAGTTTGGCTCCGTCAACAAGGCGTAAGCGTCGCTAAACTTCCCGTCGGAAGCCCCGTCCCCCTACACTGTTTCCTTTGCGCTCACCTGGCTTCGCCAGAAGTCGCGCCAAGGAAACAGTTCCGGGGGACGGGGCTTCCTTCGTTTAACGCCGCAGGGTTACTGGGCTGAATTCTTTTTTTGACTACCGTTCGGCGGTGTTGATGGCTCCCTTGTTGGGGCTTTCTTTTTATCTCGCTACAATGGACTTCAAGCGTTCTAATGACTTGGAGTTTGGTATGGCTGTTGTTAATGTGTTGCCTTCGGATGGGAAGGTTATTGACGAGGGTCCTGTTGGTTGCTCTGTTGATGT
>CALLFD010000329.1 GCA_937997605.1 uncultured Collinsella sp.
AACGCTCGATAACGCCGAACTTACCGCCATCGGCCGCATTCACGATGCCGATCGGTCGCTCTCCGCCATCGCGACGGTCAAGAACGCTGGGCTCGACGTGTCGTGCGACCTTATGTGCGGACTTCCCGGGCAGACCGCAGCGAGTTGGAAGCGTACGCTCGATGGCGTGCTGGCGGCGGCTCCGCATCATGTGTCGGTCTACCCGCTCACGCTCGAGGAGGGGACGCCCCTTTATCGCATGGCGTGCCGTGACGAGTCGCTCGAGCCTGATGAGGATTTTCAGGCCGCATGCATGGACGTGGCACGCGAGCTCCTGGGTGCCGCCGGCTATCACCCGTATGAGGTGGCGAGCTACGCGCTCGACGGCCATGAGTGCGCCCATAACATTGCCTACTGGACCGGACGGGGCTACCTGGGCCTGGGGCGTTCTGCCGCGGGCATGCTCGACGCCGCGGATTTCGACCGTCTTGCAGGTTTGTTCCCCGGTGTTTCTTCTCGAGGCGATGCGTACCGCGTGCGTCTGGTGCAACGTGACGATGATGCGACGGCGTTCGAGGCCGAACATCTGTCGCAGCGCGAGGCTGCGGCCGAAGACCTGATGCTCGCCTGTCGCATGACGCGCGGTGTCGCGTCCGACCTGTTGGTTCGCGCGGCTCGTGTCATCCCGGCCGATGGGCTGACAGCCGCTTGCGATCGCGCGCTCGAATTGGGTCTTGCCACTTGGGTGCCTGAGACGCTCGGGGTCCATGAGGGACCCTTTACTTCGGCAGATGTCGTCGCGGGCCATGTTCGAGCTCGTCTGGCGCCGACCCACCTGGGCTGGCTCGATGGAAATGTTCTGTTCGAGCTGTTTTGGGATCTAGCTTAGGCCGCTCGGGTAGAATTACCGAAATATATACGCTGCTGTGAGCAGGAGGTTGCCGCGCATGGCGACGATGAACGAAAAAGATTACTACGAGATCCTGGGTGTCTCCAAGGATGCCACCTCGCGTGATATTCAAAAGGCCTTCCAACAAAAGGCCCGCAAGCTCCATCCGGACGTCAACAAAGAGCCGGATGCCGAGGAAAAGTTTAAAGAGGTTTCCGAGGCCTACGCCGTGCTTTCGGATGAGCAAAAACGTGCGCGCTACGACGCCATGCGTTCTGGCAATCCCTTCGCCGGTGCTCCTACGGCTTCGCCCTATGGTGGCGGCTACGCCGGCAGCGCAGGCTATGGCAATCCTTTTGAGGGCGGCTTTCCCTTTGGTGGCGCCTGGGGCCAGCAGCGTCGCGGGCAGGCTGCCTACAATCCCGAGAACGGCGCCAACGTGGTCGTCGATATCAAACTCGACGCGAAGGAGGCCAAGGGCGGTGCCCGCAAGACCGTCCGCTACACGCGCTTCGATACCTGTAGCAACTGCGGCGGCTCGGGCTCCGTTTCGTCTGAGCATGCCCATACCTGCCCGAGCTGTGGCGGCCGCGGCCACATCGATGTCGACCTGTCCTTCCTGTTTGGTGCGGGCACGTTCCAGTCGGTCTGCCCCGAGTGCGGCGGTTCCGGTAAGGTCGTGGCCGACCCCTGCCCCGTTTGCGGTGGCAGCGGTCGTACTCGCGTAACCTCCGAGCAGACGATTGAGTTTCCTGCCGGCACTCACGATGGCGACGAGGTCCGCATCAGCGGCATGGGTCATGCTGGCACCAACGGTGCCGCGGGCGGCGACCTGGTCGGCCGCGCCCATGTTGAGGCCGAGCGCTTGGAAGGCAAAGCTCGTACCGGTTTTTACCTGATGGGCATCGTGGCGCCGTTTTTGGTACTCTCGGCCATCTCGGGCGTGTTCTCTGCCTTTGCCGTGATGTGCTTTATTCCGTTTACCATGGGCCTGTTCATGGTGCTTTCGGACGGTGTGCTTCATCGCAGTCTGCTGTGGTGGAAGCGCGGTGCGATGCAGTTTGCCAACGGTTTTGCCAACGGCTTTATGTTCGCGCTCGTGTCGGTTTGGTTCGCGAGCTGCTCGCAACGGGCCATGCTTTCGCCGTACCAAATGCAATAACATCAAACCCTCTGTTTGCGGCCGGCCCTGCTTGGGTATAGGACGCACTGTGACAATAATGAAAGTCGGAAGGATTCGGTTGTGTCGGAAAATAGGGATTACTACGAGGTACTTGGCGTCGACAGGGATGCCGACGCGCGGACGATTAAGCGCGCGTTTCTAAAGAAGGCCCGTACCGTACACCCGGACGTTTCGGACGACCCCGAGGCCGAGGCCAAGTTTAAAGAGCTTAACGAGGCGTATTCCGTTCTTTCCGATGATCAGAAGCGTGCTAACTACGACCGTTACGGCACTGCCGACGGCCCTGGTGGTTCAGGCTACGTCGATATCAACGATATCTTTGGTGGCATGGGCATGGACGACTTGTTCTCGTCGTTCTTTGGCGGCGGTGCCGGCGGTGGCGCCCGCAGCCGTCGTGAGCGTCGTCGCGGACGTGATATGGCCATCTCGCTTTCGGTGACGCTCGAGGAGGCGGCGCTCGGCTGCAAAAAGACGATCAGCTATGACCGCCTTGCTCCTTGCGAGGACTGCAACGGCACCGGTAGGGCAGAGGGCGCACAGGAAAAGCAGTGCGGCCGCTGCCACGGCACGGGCTATGTCACGACGGTTCAGCGATCGTTTTTGGGCCAGGTTCAGTCTTCTTCGCCTTGCCCCGACTGCCATGGCGAGGGCACGGTCATCGACCATCCCTGCGAGACCTGCGACGGTCAGGGCCGCACGCCTTCGCACGAAAAGATCGACATCGATATTCCCGCCGGCGTTTCGACCGGTCGCCAGCTGCGTG
>CALLFD010000330.1 GCA_937997605.1 uncultured Collinsella sp.
AAGGGCCAGATCGTCGTCGCCAAGGAGATCCTGGACGAGAACGCCAAGAAGGAGACCATGATCGCCAACGGTGCTGCCGGTGACGAGGATGAGTTCATGATGGCTATCGCCGAGGCCGGTGGCGAGGACTACGAGGACGCCGGCGAGGAGTGGATCGTCTGGACCGCTGCCAACGACGTCATGGCTGTCTCCAAGGCACTCGAGGAGCAGGGCATCCAGGTCAAGGGCTCCGAGACCACCATGGTCCCGACCACCCCGACCGAGGTCTCCGGTACCGACGCCAAGAAGGTCCAGCGCCTCATCGACCGTCTCGAGGAGCTCGACGACGTCCAGGACGTCTACAGCACCATGGACATGACCGACGAGGTCATCGCTGCCCTCGAGGAGGAGTAGCGCCTGCACGGGTTAAGCCGTGCATATCTGGGCATAATGAAGCGAGCATGCAAGCCTCGTGGAATAGATGAGCCGGATCCGCGTGCGTATGGCACCGGACCCGGCTCTTTTATAATGATGCGAATCGTTTTGCATTCTGTGGACCGAAACCTGAAGGGAGCGCGCGTGCGCGTACTCAAACGAGCCCTAGCGATCGTGTATCTTGCCGCCGCCATCGTGGCGCTGGGTACGCTTGTCTGCCAGTTCTGGGGACCGTATACGTATCGCTTTATGCTGCTGTTGCGTGACACCATGCCTCGCGTCGTCGTTACGGTGTGCGCCGCCATCGTGGCACTTGGCGTGCTTATCGGTTTTTTCCGCCTGATGTTTGCGCGTCGCGAGCCGTCCTGCGTGCATCCGGCGGGGGAGCGCAATATCGAGGTCACGCTCGCAGCGCTTTCCTCGTGCGCTCGCACTGCGGCAGAGCGCGACGATCGCGTGATGGTCGAGCATGTCGAGGCCCGCGTCCAAGGCTCCGACGATTCGCACGTCCGATTTAAGGTCGAGGCTATCGCGCTTGACGATAAGGACGTGGCATCTCTGGCTACTGCGATGCAGCGGCGCATCGAGGAAGCTTGCGACACCATGCTTGGCACGCCGGGCACGACCGCACGCGTTCGTTTTTTGCCGTCCAAGACTACCGTCCAGACCGTGGAGGTTTCCGGTGAGTGATACCAA
>CALLFD010000331.1 GCA_937997605.1 uncultured Collinsella sp.
TAGTACATCTTTGCGCCGGCGGGGATGGAGGCGTCGAGCTGGATCAGGTTGAGGCGCTCCTCACCATCCTCCTCGTGGATGGCACTGATGAGCATGCCGCAGCTGGGGATGCCCATCATCTTGCGCGGAGGCAGGTTGGTGATGGCGAGCAAGGTCTTGCCGACCAGGTCCTCGGGCTCGTAATAAGCGTGAATACCGGAGAGGATGGTGCGGTCGGTACCGGTACCGTCGTCGAGCGTAAAGTTCAGCAGCTTCTTGGACTTCTTGACGGCCTCGCATGCCTTGACCTTCACAGCGCGGAAATCGCTCTTGGAGAAGGTATCAAAGTCGACGAACTCCTCAAACAGCGGCTCAACGGCGATCTTGGAGTAATCGAGCGTGGGCTTAAGCGACTTAACGAATGGGCTCGCGGCGTTGCCGGCCTCTGCAGCCTTGGCGGCAGCGGCACCGGACTGGAAACCCTTCTCGGGCTTCATGTGCGGGAACAGCAGGACGTCGCGGATAGAAGCCTGGTTAGTAAGCAGCATGACCACGCGGTCGATACCAATGCCAATGCCGCCCGCGGGAGGCATACCGTACTCGAGGGCGCGCACGTAGTCCTCGTCATACTCCATGGCCTCATCGTCGCCGCCGGCCTTCTCGGCCATCTGGGCGGCAAAGCGCTCGGCCTGGTCGACCGGGTCGTTGAGCTCGGAGAACGCGTTGGCGTACTCGTGGCCGGCGATGACCAGCTCAAAGCGGTGCGTCAGGCGCGGGTCGTCCTCAAAACGCTTGGCAAGCGGGCTGACCTCGATGGGGTAATCGCACACGAAGGTCGGGTTGACGATGGTGTCCTCGCCCAGCTCATCGTAGATCTCGGCGATAATCTTGCCGGCGGTCCACTCGGGCTTAATCTCCAGGCCCTTCTCACGCGCGGCGGAAGCAAGCTCCTCGACCGGCGTGTCGATGGTGACCTGCTTGCCGAGCACATCGGAGACGATGTCGGTCATGGGACGGCTGGCCCACTCACCAGAAAGGTCGATGGTCTGGCCCTGGTACTCGATGACCTCGGGGTTGCCGATGGCCTTGTTAGCCGCCTTAATGACGCCCTGGGCGAGCGCCTTCATGCCCTCGAGGTCGGAGAAGGCACGGTAGGCCTCCATCGTGGTGAACTCGGGGTTGTGGGTGAGGTCCATGCCCTCGTTACGGAAGATGCGGCCGATCTCGAACACGCGCTCAAAACCACCGACGATGCAGCGCTTGAGGTGCAGCTCGGTGGCAATACGCAGGTAGCACTCCTGATCGAGCGCGTTGAAGTGGGTAATGAACGGCTTGGCAGTAGCGCCGCCCTGGATGGTCTGCAGGATGGGGGTCTCGACCTCCATGTAGCCGTCGGACTCCATAAAGCGACGGAAGGTGGAGAGAATCTGCGAACGCTTACGGAAGGTCTCGCGAACGTCGTCGTTGGCGATCAGGTCGACGTAGCGCTGGCGATAGCGGGTCTCCTTGTCGGAAAGACCGTGGAACTTCTCGGGCAGCGGACGAACGGCCTTGGAAAGCAGGGTCGCGCTCTTAGGGGCAACGGAAAGCTGACCGCGCTGGGTGCGCACGACCACGCCGGTCACGCCCAGGATGTCGCCCAGGTCGAGGGCCTTGAGCGTATTCCAGGCAGCCTCGTCCATGTCGTTGATGCGGCAGAACAGCTGAATCTCGGCAGTCGCATCGCGCACGACGATGAACATGATCTTGCCCTGACCGCGCTTGGCGACCACACGGCCGGCGATCTTCACGACATCCTCGGTGTCCTCACCATCGGCAAGATCGGCGTACTTAGTCTCGATATCGGCGACGTAGTCCTCAAGCTCAGAGTGCTCAGGATAGGGGTTCTGGCCCGCCTCGAACAGGGCGGCGCGCTTGGCCAGGCGGGTGGCGCGCTCGTCGTTGAGCGTCGATGCCTGATCGGCGGCGTTCTGGTTCTCTGCCATAAGTTAGCTCCTCAAACTAAAACGCTCCCCAGGATTAGGTCCCAGGGAGCGAAAACATACCTTTACGCGGGACCGTGGTCTAGCGTGCGATCTTGGCGATGGTGTAGACGCGAGTCTTGCCGGAAGGCGTAACGACCTCGACGGAGTCGCCCTCGCCGTGACCGATGATGGCGTGACCGACCGGAGACTCGTTGGAAATCTTGTGCTCGAGCGAGTTGGTCTCGGTGGTACCGACGAGCGTGACTTCCATGACCTCGCCGTTGGGATCAATCAGCGAAACGGTGGAACCGATGGAGACGGTCAGGTCGCCCGTGGTGGCAGCAACCTGAGCGTTGGCGAGGATGGCCTGGATCTCGGCAATACGAGCGGCGTTCTGGGCCTGCTTGTCCTTAGCGGCGTCGTACTCGGAGTTCTCCGAAAGGTCGCCGAACGCGCGGGCTTCCTTGATGTCCTCGACGATCTCCTTGGCGTAATCGCCCTCACGCCAAGCGAGCTCCTCGACGAGCTTCTGGCGGCCCTCAGCGGTCAGTACGATCTGGCTTGCGTCCATACGGATATCTCCCCAACTCTGATCAAACAATCAACTGTCAACATAACGAAAAAGACCGGCTAGCCTGCGGGCAAGCCGGTCAGGTGCTCACCCCAAAGGGATGGGACTACTCTGCGTCCGCGTCGCTGTCCTCTGCCTGCTTCTTCTTGGCAGCAGCGAGCTTGGCCTCGAGCTCAGCGATCTCCTTGTCCTCCTCGGACTGCTCGACCACGACCTCCTCGGCCTGCTTGGTCTCGGCCTTATCGTCGCCCTCCATACCCTCACGGATATTCTTGACGGTAGAGCCGAGGGACTTGCCGAGCTTCGGCAGGTTCTTGGGCCCGAAGATAATCAGGACAACGACGAGAATAAT
>CALLFD010000332.1 GCA_937997605.1 uncultured Collinsella sp.
TCGTTCATGCCCTCGCACACGTGGATGTGGAAGCCGGTCAGGCCGTTGTTGGCCTCGGCCATCTTATCCATGGTCTCGTCCGACAGCGTAAAGGTAGCATGTCCGCCAAACATGGCGGCGATCATGTGGTTGTCGTTATCGCGACGCTCTTTGGCGGCCCACTGGGCAAATTCGGCGTTCTCGGCAATGGCCTGGTCGCATTTTTCCTGGCCACGGCGATCGGAGACCTCGTAGCACAGGCACGAACGCATGCCCAGCTCCTGAGCTGCATCCTTAATGGTAAAGAGGCTTCCCGGGATCTCGCAGAAGCTCGCATGGTGATCGAAGATCGTGGTGACGCCATCGCGGATAGAGTCCAAAATCGTGGCATAGGCGCTGGCCTTGGTGCCGTCGAGCGTCAGATTGTCGTCGATCTTCCACCACTGCTGCTCGAGATTCTCCAGGAAGTTGGTGGGGTTGCAGCCCTTAATGGCAAGGCCGCGGGCCAGACCCGAGTAGATGTGGGTGTGGCAGTTGATGAGTCCGGGCATGATGAGGTTGCCCCGGGCATCGACGTACTCGGCATCCGGGTACTTGGCCTTGAGCTCGCGTTCGGGGCCCACTTCGACGATCGTATCTCCGTCAATGGCGACCGCACCGTTTGGAATGAACGGGGTCTGAGCGTTGCGGGTAAAGACGGAACCGTTAGCGACCAGAAGCATGGATGCTCCCTTCAACATCAGAGGCGGGGTTTGACACCTCTGACATGGCGGAGTGCGAAGCGCCGGCCTACACCGGAAACGGGCCCTCTCCCGTCAACGCTTCACCAAAGGGACAAACCCTTTGAAGTGCGGCTTGGCGCCGCATGGCGTCGGCGGACGAGGCGATGCGTCCGCCGACGAATAGCACCGAATTGGTTACTTCTTGCTCTCGGGCAAGACCAGATCCACGGCAGCGTCCTTGGCAGCATCGATGTGCTGAGCCACGACCGGCGTCTGCGGAAGGATCAGGTTAAGGACAATGGCCATGATGGCGGTGGGGGTTACGGCATTGGAGCCGATGACGGTGGACACCCAGGCGGGCATACCCTCGCCGGCAAGGCAACCGCTGGCCATCCAGATACCCAGGCCAAAGACGACGGAGGTACCGACGATGGTGGTAGTGCGCTGCGTGAGGCCCTCGCGGGTGAACATGCGCACGCCGTTCATGGTGATGGTGCCAAAGACGCCGACGGTCGCGCCGCCGATGACGGGCTGCGGGATAGCGGAAAGGACGGCAGAGAGCTGCGGGAACAGACCGGCGATGGCAAAGACGGCCGCGATGATCACAAAGACCCACTTGTTGACGACCTTGTTGGAGCAGATGATGCCCACGTTCTGGCCAAGGGCGCTGGTGGGAAGACCGCCCAGCAGGCCGCCGACCATAGAGGTAAGGCCCTGGGACACGATAGCGCCGGAGAGCTCGCGCTCGGTGGGCATACGGTCGATGGAGCCCAGGCAGGCGGCGGAGACGTCACCGATAACCTGGATGGCAACCATGGGGAACACGACGGCGAGGGTAATGCAGACCTCGGGATCAAACTCGAGCGCGTAGGGCATGAGCTTGGGAAGAGCGAAGACCTGAGCGGTGGCGACGCTGGAGAAGTCGATCATGCCAAAGGGGATCGAAACGATCATGCCAACGATCATGCCAAAGAACACGGATCCCAGCTTGAGCGTGCCCTTTCCAAAGTTGGCGAGCGCGAAGACGACGGCGAAGGTGATAAGAGCGACGCACCATGCCTGCGGGGTGCCCCACAACGGCGTGCCCATGCCACCGGCCATGTATTTGACGGCCGTGGGATAGAGAGAGACGCCAATGGAGAAGATGACCGTGCCGGTCACGACGGGCGGGAACAGCCACTTAATCTTGCTGTAGGCCAGACCAAAGAGGACCGCGACGGCACCGCCAACGATCTCGCCGCCCAGCAGCGCGCCAAAACTAAAGCCCGAGGCGCCCATGGCCTGAAGGGCCGGCAGGAACGCGAACGAAACGCCCATGACGATGGGCAGGCCGCCGCCAATGCGACGGAAGGGAGCGAAGGCCTGAAGGGCCGTGTCGATCGCCGAAAGAATGAGTGCAACCTGAATGATGTCGGTGCTCTGCTGGCTATTAAAGCCGTAGACGCCGGCCATGATGACCGCCGGGGTAATGATGCCGGCAAACGATGCCAGTACATGCTGAAGGGCACACGGGATCATTTCCTTAACGGGCGGCATGCCTTCGCGAGTGAACAGGGCTTCAGTGCCGTTCGTAACCGTCTCCTGGGTCATTTGACCACCAATCCTCGAAATAGTTGTTTTCGCATCTAACGCTCTATTGTGACGCAGTGCGGGGTTGAGGTTGTGCCTTCGTTGCATATCGTATTAAAGATGATTCTCATTCTCAATAATAATTTTTTGTTATCAGACT
>CALLFD010000333.1 GCA_937997605.1 uncultured Collinsella sp.
GCATACGAGATCCTATGGTGTGACTGGAGTTCAGACGTGTGCTCTCCCGATCTTGTCGAGGAATTTCTCAGCGCCCAGATCGGCACCGAAGCCGGCCTCGGTAATGGCGACATCGCCAAAGCGCATGGCCATGCGGGTGGCCATGATAGAGTTGCAGCCGTGGGCAATGTTGGCGAAGGGACCGCCGTGGACAAACGCGGGCGTGCCCTCGAGCGTTTGCACCAGGTTGGGCTTGAGCGCGTCCTTGAGCAGGGCCGCCATGGCACCCTGAGCCTTAAGGTCACGGGCGCGGACGGGCTCGCCGGCAAAGCTGTAACCGACGACAATCTCGCCCAGGCGTTCCTTGAGGTCGTTGATACTCGTGGACAGGCACAGGATTGCCATGACCTCGGAGGCAACAGTGATGTCGAAGCCATCCTCGCGCGGCACTCCCTGGGCCTTGCCGCCAATGCCGTCAATGACGTGGCGCAGTTGACGGTCGTTCATATCGACGACGCGCTTCCAAGTGATGCGTTTAACGTCAATACCGAGCTGATTGCCCTGCTGGATGTGGTTATCAAGCATGGCGGCCAGCAGGTTGTTGGCAGCACCGATAGCGTGGAAGTCGCCGGTAAAGTGCAGGTTGATATCCTCCATGGGGATCACCTGAGCCCAGCCGCCACCGGCAGCACCGCCCTTAACGCCAAAGACAGGGCCGAGCGAAGGCTCGCGCAGGGCCACGGCACTCTTGACGCCGCGGCGACGCAGGCCATCGGCCAGACCGATGGTCGTGGTGGTCTTGCCCTCGCCCGCAGGCGTTGGGTTGATAGCGGTCACGAGAACGAGCTTGGCCTGGTGATCAGTCGGCTCGTTGAGCAGTGAATAGTCGACCTTAGCCTTGTCGAAGCCGTACGGAATAAGGTGCTTAACGTCGACGCCGGCGTTCTTGGCCACCTCGGTAATAGGCAGCGGCGTGACAGAACGTGCGATTTCGATGTCAGTAGGCATGGGCGGTCCTTTCGTTACCGGATGAGAAAAAGACCAATTCAGCATAGCACGGGCGCGCAATAGTAAAACGCCCATAACCGATGAACGGCGATATGTTTACCCGATGCCCAGCGATAGCCTACAGATGCGCTAAAACAAGCCCATTCCTACAGGGTCGGTTCAATACCCAAATGCTCAAAGGTGCGAAGCGTTGCCTGGCGGCCCTGGGGCGTGCGAATCATCAAGCCGCACTGCAGCAGATAGGGCTCGTAGACATCCTCAAGCGTACCCGGGTCCTCGCCCACCGCGCTAGCAAGCGTCGTCAGGCCCACGGCACGGCCGGAGAACGTCTTGGCAAGCGTCTCCAAGATGCGAATGTCCATCCAGTCCAGACCAAGCTCGTCGATCTCAAAGAACTCGAGCGCCTGACGGCAAATGTCAAGCTCAATAGGACCGTTGCCGCGCACCTGCGCGTAGTCGCGCACGCGCTTGAGCAGACGGTTGGCAAGACGCGGCGTACCGCGGGAACGCGAGCCGATCTCGAGTGCACTGGCATGGTCGATCGTCACACCCAGAATGGTCGCCGAGCGTGTCACAATCTGGGCGAGCTCCTCGACGGTGTAGTAATCCAGGCGATACGAAATGCCAAAACGGTCGCGTAGTGGGCCGGTCAACATGCCCGAGCGAGTCGTTGCCGCTACCAGCGTAAACTTGGGGATATCCAGGCGAATCGAGCGCGCCGCCGGACCCTTGCCAATCACGATATCGAGGGCAAAGTCCTCCATCGCGGGGTACAGGACCTCCTCGACCGAACGGTTGAGGCGGTGGATCTCGTCGATAAACAGCACATCACCCGGCTGCAAGTTAGTAAGGATGGCCGCCAGGTCGCCCGTGCGCGCGATGG
>CALLFD010000334.1 GCA_937997605.1 uncultured Collinsella sp.
CTCATGCGCTCGTAACGGTCGTCGTCGCGCAGGCGCTTGAGCTGCGGCAGGTAGCTGCGCAGCGGCAGCAGCGTAAACTGGCGCTGCTCGACCGCCGTGCCGTTGTACCAGCACACCATAATGCCCATGATGAGTGCAGCCATGAGGATGGTGAAATAGCCGCCGTGGAAGAACTTGGTGAGCGAGCTCACGAAGAAGAAGCCTTCGAGCAAAAGGAAGAAGGCCGCGAAGATCCACGGAGCAACCTTGAGCTTGCGCTCCTCGTGCAGGTAGAAGAAGAGCAGCAGCGTGGTGCACATCATAGTCAGCGTAATGGCAAGGCCGTACGCGGCTTCCATATGCGCCGAGTTCTGGAACAGCAGCACCACGATGACGCAGCCGACAAGCATGACGTTGTTGACCATGGGGATGTAGAGCTGGCCCTTGGTCTCGGCAGGGTAGAAGACCTGCATGTGCGGCATGAGGTCCAGACGGCTGGCCTCGGACACCAGCGAGAATGCGCCGGTGATGAGCGCCTGCGAGGCAATGATGGCCGCAACGGTGGAAAGGCCTACGGCAAAGGGACGCAGGCCCGGGGCGAGCATCTGGTAGAACGGGTTGAGGTCGGCAATGCCCATGAGCTCGGGGTTGGCAGCGTTGTTCATAAGCCAAGCGCCCTGGCCCATATAGGAAAGCAGCAGGCAGCACTTAACGAACGGCCAGGTAGCGTAGATGTTGCCGCGGCCGACGTGGCCCATGTCGGAGTAGAGCGCCTCGGCACCGGTGGTGGCGAGGAAGCAACTGCCCAGAATCATGATGCCCGCGTGGTTGTTGGGGCTCAGCAAAAAGGCGATGCCGCGCACCGGGTTGAGGCACAGCAGCACGGCGGGGTGCTGGAAAACAAAGAACAGACCCGTGCCGCCCAGGAACAGGAACCACAGCGTCATGATGGGGCCAAAGGCGTGACCGATCTTGGCCGTACCGATGCGCTGTACCAAGAAGAGCACGATGATGATGGCGAGCGTAATGGCGACGACGCGGCCCTGGTCATCGCCCAGCACGGCATGGACCGCCGGGATGGTGCGCAGGCCCTCGATGGCCGTGGTAACGGTAACGGCCGGCGTCAGGATACCGTCGGCGAGCAGCGCGGCGCCACCCAGCATGGCGGGGATGATAAGCCACTTGCCGCAGCGCTTGACCAGGCTGTACAGGGCAAAGATGCCGCCCTCACCATGGTTATCGGCGCGCAGCGAGATGAGCACATACTTGATGGTGGTCAGCAACGTGACCGTCCACACGACAAGGGAGAGCGCGCCGAGCACGAACTCCTCCGTCACGTTTCCGATGCCGCCGTTGCCGGCAACGAGCGCCTTGGTTACATACATAGGGCTGGTGCCGATATCGCCGTACACCACGCCCAGCGTGACGAGCATCGCCGAGATGCTCACAGGAATCGCAGCGTGCGAGGCTGCCTCCTTGGCCTTTTCTTCCATAAGCCGGTTTCCTCCCAACTTTAATGTTCGAAGGGATTATAGGTAATCGGCCTGCACTTGCACGGCACCGTTTTCCCAGCTAGATAAACATTTATACGGCCTTTAGGCCACCTCGGCGATATGGAATGTGACAAAGGGACTGTCCCTTTGCCTCATCTGTCATTTTCCGAGCCAGTTTTTGAACCACCACTCCATGGAGCGGCTCATCTCGGCCATAAAGGGACTAGTGTGTTTGCGGGTGTAGATATCCACCACGCGCTCGCCCACCTCGCGGGCATGCGGGCGAAACATCGCGTCCATCTCGGCCACCTGCGCGTCCATGGTCGCAGCATCGGCGCGGCAGTAGCGCTCCTCGTGCACCAGGTTCACCACGGGATGCGCAATGGCCGGACGCTCCTTACGGGGCGTGCCGATGATGAGCATCGACAGCGGCATGGTATAGGGCGGCAGATCGAGCAGCTCGGCAACTTCCTCGGCATTCTCGACGATATCACCGATATAGCAGCTCCCCAAGCCCAGAGCCTCGGCGGCAACCACGGCGTTTTGCGCGGCGATCACGGCGTCCTGGGCCGCGA
>CALLFD010000335.1 GCA_937997605.1 uncultured Collinsella sp.
AGGAAAAGGGCCTGTTTGTGGGCGATCTGGGCGAGCAGCGCCGCCATATGCAAGATGTGGTCGGCCGCATTAACTCCGACATGCGCCTGCTCGAGGAAAAAGGCCACAACATGGTGTCGCGCCTGTCTGACATGCGCGGTCAGATCTCGAGCTCCGAGCATCAGCGTCGTCGCGTGGTCGAGGAGCTCGAGGACGCACGTGCGCAGCTTGAGGAAGTGACCGGCGCGCATATGCAGGCCCAGGAGGACGTTGACGCCGCCGGTCCTGCCGCCGCCGAGCTCCACGAGCGCCGCGTGGCGCTCGATAATCAGATTTCGCAGCTCACGCGCGAGCAGCGCGATGTGCAGCGTGTAGCCGATAACGCCGCGCTCGAGCTCGCCAAGGTGAAGGACTCGCTGAGCAATGCCGAGGTCGAGGATAACATGTATGCCTCGCGCCTGGAGCAGATTGACGAGCAGCTCGAGGAGGTCACGACCTCGCTCGAGAGCCGTCGCGACCGCGCCGAGGAGCTTGAGGGCGCTCTTGAGGAAGCGCGCCAGGCTCAGGTCGATGCGCGTGAGGCCGCCGAGGCGGCACGCGCGGCCCTGAAGGACCTGCGTGCCCGCGAGAGTGAGGCGCGCAACAAGCTGTCCGAGGTGCGCTCGGAGCTTGCCAGCCAAAAGAAGCTTGATGCCCGCATGGCCGACAGCTCGCCGCTCGTGAGCCGTCTGGTGGGTGCGCTGGGCGACGATGTCTTGGGTCGTCTGGGCGACGTGCTGGAGGCCCCGCGCGAGCTTGAGGGCCTGGTTGAGCAATTGCTCGCCGGCGATATCGATGCGCTGCTGTTTGATGACGCCGCCACGCTTGAGCGTGCCGGTCGTGCGGCTCTGGACCAAAAGAAGGCCTCGGGCGAAGCACTGCTGGTGGCGCGCGGCGTGAGCGGCTCTACCGCCGCTGAGGGCGCTGCCGGTACCCGCCTGGTTGATCGTCTGTCCATGCGCGCAGGCTACGGACCCGTCGTCGAGGCGCTGCTCGGCGGCTATTACGTCGTTGACGATCTTGCTGCCGCGCTGTCGGCGCCGGTCGTTGAAGGCGTGACTTACGTGACCCCCGATGGCGCCCGCGTCGCCTGCGGCGGCCTGGTGCGCGTGGGGCTTGATGCCGGCGAGGCTTCGGGTGCCTTGGAGCGCAAGCGCCGCATCCGTGAGCTCGAGGGCCTGGAACCCGATCTGGCTGCCATCTTTGAGCATGCTTCGGACCAAGTCGTTGAGGCCAACGCTGCCGTCGAGGAGGCCCGTGCCGCCGAGGGCGATGCCGCCGGTGAGATCGCCCGTCTTGAGGGCGAGCGCCGCTCGCTGCTTTCCGAGATCGGCCGCTTGGAGCAAAGCGCCAACAATGCCGAGGTCGAGCGCGTGCGCATCTCCAAGCGCCGCGAGCAGGCCTCCGAAGCCGTTCGCGCTGCGCGCCCGCGCGTTGACGAGCTCACCCGTTCGCGTGACGAGGCCCGCGCGCAGGCAAGCGATCTGGGCTTGCAGATTTCCGAGGCCAACGACGAACTCGACCGCGTTCGCCGTGACGATTCCGAGGCTGCCGGCAAGCTCGCCGACGCCAAGGTTCGCCTAGCCCAGACGAGCGAACGCCTGCGTTCGCTGAAGGGCCGCGTGCCCGACCTGGAGCATCGTCTTGAGGGCATCGACCGTCGTATCCGCGGAACACGCCAGGCCTCGCGCTCGCTCGAGCTGCTGCGCCTGCGCGTCGATCCCATGCACGAACGCTATTCTGCCCTGTTGGAACGCGCGTCGGATTGGGCAGCGCGCCTGCGTGACCAGGCCTCTCTGGAGGAGGCGGACTCCGCTTCGCTCAAGAAGACCATCGAGGATGCCAAGGCAGAGGCTGCCCGCGCTAAGGAGCGAGTCGATACCGCCTCTGCCACGCAAAACGAGTTCAAGGTTGCGCGTGGCAAGCTCGAGGTGCAGGTCGAGGCTGCCATCAAGGCCATTACCGCCGATGACACGACGGTGCTCGAGGAAGCGCTCATGCTTCCGGCGCCCACGGACCGCGATGCCGCCGAGCGCGAACTCAACCAGCTTGTGCGCCAGATCAACAACCTTGGTCCCGTTAACCAAGTTGCCATGGAGGAGTACGAGCAGCTCAAGCGCCGCGCCGACTACATCGAGGAGCAGCTGGCCGATCTGGAGAGCGCACGCAAGGCGCTCACCAAGATCACGGTGGCCATTGATCGTAAGATGCGGAAGGCCTTCCTGGTGACGTTTGAGAAGGTCGACGCGAACTTCCGCGAGATCTTCGCTATGCTCTTCCCGGGCGGCCAGGCTCATCTGGAGATGACCGATCCCGAGCATCCTGCCGAGACGGGTATCGAGGTCGTGGCGCAGCCGCGCGGCAAGCGCATCACCAAGATGATGCTCATGTCGGGCGGCGAGAAGAGCCTGACGGCGCTCGCCTTGCTCTTTGCTGTCTATCGCACGCGTACGGTGCCGTTCTATGTGCTGGACGAGGTCGAGGCGGCGCTCGATGACGCCAACCTGTCCAAGCTCATCGGCGCACTCGACGTGTTGCGTTCCGATACGCAGCTCTTGGTTATCTCGCATCAGCGCCGTACTATGGAGGACGCTGACGTCCTCTACGGCGTCTCGATGCAAGCCGACGGCGTCAGTCGCGTCGTCTCGCAAAAACTCGATCGCGAAACCGGAAAGGTCGTGAATGCATAATGGGATTCTTTGACGCTCTCTCGCGCGGACTTGAGCGCAGCCGCGAGGCCCTCAACGAGGTCTTTTACTTTGGCGGCGAGGTCGACGAGGATTTTTGGGAGGACCTGGAGGACACCCTCGTCATGGGTGACATGGGCGCCGAGGTCGCCATCAAGGTCTCCGATGACCTGCGCGATGCCGCGGCCAAGAAGAACCTCAAGACCGCCCCGCAACTCCGTCGCGCCCTGGCCGAGCAGCTTGAGCATCACTTTGTGCCCATCGAGCGCGATCCGTTCTCCGATACGCCGAGCTGCGTGCTGTTTGTGGGCATTAACGGTGCCGGCAAGACCACGACGGTCGGTAAGATCGCGAGCGCCATGGCCGCCCGCGGCAAGAACGTCGTGATCGGTTCGGCCGATACCTTCCGTGCTGCCGCTATCGAGCAGCTCGATGTGTGGGGCCAGCGCGCTGGCGTCCCCGTCATCAAGCGCGACCGCGGCTCCGACCCGGCAAGTGTTTGCTACGACGTGCTCGACGAGGCCGACAAGCGCGGCAGTGACCTGGTGCTGATCGATACCGCCGGTCGTCTGCACACGAGCCCCGAGCTCATGCGCGAGCTTGCCAAGGTGGTTAACGTGACGCGTAAGCGCGCCGCCAATATGGCCGCCGGCCCCATGCCCGTCTCAGTCGTGCTCGTTATCGATGCCGCCACCGGCCAGAACGGTCTGAATCAGGCGCTCGAGTTTAACGAGGCACTGGGCTTGGACGGTATTATCATGACTAAGCTCGACGGCACGGCTAAGGGCGGTATCGCCATGGCCGTGGCCGAGAAGCTCAAGCTCCCGATCCTGCGCGTGGGCGTGGGCGAGCAGGTCGATGACCTGCAGGAGTTCAATGCCAAAGATTTCTGCCGCGCCCTGGTGGGCGAGTCCAATTAAGGAGTGACTAGTGTTTGATTCCCTGAGCGATCGCCTCAACGACACATTTGACCGCCTGCGTGGCAAGGGCAAGCTGACCGAGGCCGATATCACCTCGGCCATGCGCGACATTCGCATGGCGCTGCTCGAGGCCGACGTCAACTTCAAGGTCGTCAAGGAGTTCGTCGCCAAGACCAAGGAGCGCTGCATGACCGCCGAGGTCATGGAGTCGCTGTCGCCGGCGCAAAACGTCGTCAAGATCGTTCTCGACGAGCTCACCGAGATGCTCGGCTCCACAGAGAGCAAGCTCGTCTTTAGCAACCGCATTCCCAATGTCATCATGCTCGTGGGCCTGCAGGGCTCCGGTAAGACCACGGCGGCCGTAAAGCTGGCCTACCTGCTCAAGAAGCAGGGCCGCTCACCGCTGCTCGCTGCGTGCGACGTCTACCGTCCCGCTGCTGCCGACCAGCTGGCCACGCTCGGCGGAGAGATTGGCGTACCGGTCTTCCGTGGCGATGGCGAGCACCCGGTCGATATCGCCAGGGGCGCCATTCAGGAGGCCGTCGACCACCTGCGTGACGTGGTCATCGTCGATACCGCCGGTCGTTTGCAGATCGACGAGCAGATGATGCAGGAGGCCGTGGACATCAAGAAGGCCGTCAAGCCCGATCAGGTGCTGATGGTCGTCGATGCCATGACCGGCCAGGATATCGTCAACGTTGTCTCGACCTTCGCCGAGCGCACCGACTTTGACGGCGTGATCATCTCCAAGCTCGACGGCGACGCCCGTGGCGGCGGCGCGCTTTCCGTGCGCCAGGTGACCGGCAAGCCTATCAAGTTCGTGAGCATGGGCGAGAAACCCGATTCGCTGGAGCCGTTCTATCCCGATCGTATGGCCAAGCGAATCTTGGGCATGGGCGATGTTGTCGGCATCATCGAGAAGGCCCAGGAGGCGGCCGACGCCGAGCAGCTCGAGGCTGCCGAGCGTATGCTGCGCGAGGGCTTTACCATGAACGACATGCTCGACCAGATGAAGGCCGTCAAGAAGATGGGCGGCATGAAGGGCATCTTGGGCATGCTTCCCGGCGGCCAGCGCGCGCTCAACCAGATGGGTGGCAACTTGGACGAAGGCATCTTCGACAAGAACGAGGCCATCATCATGTCGATGACCAAGGAGGAGCGTCTGCGTCCTTCCATCATTAACGGCCAGCGCCGTGCCCGCATTGCCAAGGGCGCCGGCGTGACTCCCACCGAGGTCAATAGCCTTATGAAGCAGTGGGGCGAGATGAACAAGATGATGGGCCGCATGCGCACGATGGCCAATCAGGCACAGGCCGGCGGCAAAAAGGGCAAAAAGGGTAAGAAGGGCAAAAAGATGCGCATGCCCAATATTCCCGGTCTGGATGCCATGGGCCTGGGCGGCATGGGCGGCCTGGGAACGGGCGGCCCCAAGTCCGATATGGACCTGCTGCGCCAGATGGAAGCGCAGATGCGTAATAAGAAGTAACGACTGGTAGAGTCGTGTATGGCGAAGGCCGCTCGGATGGTATTCCAGGCGGCCTTCGTCGTTGGTGCGTTATATGTTGTGTGAGCAGACGCGTGATGGCATCGATTGCCTGCTGTTAGTGGCAGCTGCAGCCCTCGTGACCCTCGTTCTCGTGATGGCCGTGGCAACCGCAGGATCCGCCGTGCTCATGGATGTGCTCGTGGTCGTGGCCGTGGCAGTCACAGGTGGCCTCGCCGGTCTGTGCGAGCGTGCCGGCAATGAGTGCCTCGACGCAGGCGTCGCAGCTGCCCTGGGCGCCTGCATAGACCGTGATGCCGGCCTGGGTAAGCGCGTTGATGGCGCCGCCGCCGATACCGCCGCAGATGAGCGTGTCAACGCCACCGTTAGCAAGCAGACCCGCCAATGCACCGTGACCAGTGCCGCCGGTGCTCACGACCTGCTCGTTGAGGACCTTGTCGTCCTGGATGTCGTAGATCTTGAACTGTTCGCTGCGGCCAAAGTGCATAAAGATGTTGCCGTTGTCGTACGTCGTTGCCACCCTCACGGTGTCGACCTCCTTTGCTGGCCATGCGGCCGTTGTCGTGGTGATGGGGGAGTACGCGATGTTGCCGCCTTCGATGACGATCGCCCGTCCATTGACCAGCGCGTTTGCCACCTTGCGATGCGAGCGGCTGCAGATTGCCGCCACCGTGGCGCGGGCAATGCCCATGCACTGGGCGACTTCCTCCTGATTGAGTCCTTCCAGGTCACATAGGCGTAGGACCTCGAGCTCGTCGACCGTCATGTCGATGGCGTCGCCACTCGCCAGGCCATCGGGGGTAAAACCGCGATATTCGGGGATGATCCCGACGCGGCGCAATTTTTCGCGTCTTCCTGCCATGCACTCTCCAAATCTGACATATGTCAACAATAGAATAGCGAACCTGCGGATTTGCGCAAGGAATTTCTGGCATATGTCAGAAAATGAGGGCTTATGTTTGGGCTGTGGGGCCGCGTGCGCCTGGGCTACAATGAATCTCGCTTGAAGACGACTGACAGGAGGGTCAATGAGTAAGGCTGATCAACAGTTTGTAACCATGTGCCGCGATATCTTGGACCATGGCACCACCACCGAGGGCCAAAAGGTCCGCCCGGTGTGGGAGGATGGCACCCCTGCCTATACCATTAAAAACTTTGGCGTCACGGCGCGCTACGACCTGCGCGAGGAGTTTCCCGCGCTTACGCTGCGTCGTACGGCGCTCAAGTCCGCCATGGACGAGATCCTATGGATCTATCAAAAGAAGTCTAATAACGTGCATGATCTCAACAGCCATATTTGGGACGAGTGGGCCGACGAGACTGGCTCCATCGGTAAAGCCTACGGGTACCAGATTGGCCAGAAGAGCCATTATGCCGAGGGCGACTTTGACCAGATGGACCGCGTGCTGTACGACCTCAAGAACACGCCGTATAGCCGTCGCATTATGACGAACACCTATGTGTTCAGCGACTTGTCCGAGATGCACCTGTATCCGTGCGCGTACAGCGTGACGTATAACGTGACGCAGCGTCCGCAGGACGACAAGCCAACGCTCAACATGATTCTCAACCAGCGCAGCCAGGATATTTTGGCCGCGAACAACTGGAATGTGTGCCAGTACGCCATTCTGCTCATGATGGTTTCGCAGTCGGTCGACATGATCGCTGGTGAGCTGCTGCATGTGATCGCCGATGCCCATATCTACGACCGTCATGTCGATATCGTCCGCGAGCTTATCGAGCGTCCGCAGTTTGCGGCGCCCAAGGTAACGCTTAACCCCGATGTACACGATTTCTATGCGTTTACGACCGACGACCTGATCGTGGAGGGCTACGAGCACGGCCCGCAGGTCAAGAACATTCCCATCGCGGTGTAGGTGGCGGGCATGACGTGTAAGCTTTCTGCCATCGTCGCCGTGTGTGAAGACTGGGGCATTGGCTGCGAGGGCGATATGGTCGTGTCCAATCGCGCCGACATGCGCCATTTTGTGGCGCGCACCAAAGGTTGCCCGGTCATCATGGGGCGCAAGACGCTGCTGAGTTTCCCCGGCGGGCGTCCTCTCAAGAACCGCCGCAATATCGTGCTCACCCGCGACGAGGGCTTTGCTGCCGAGGGCGTCGACGTGGTGCATAGCATCGACGAGGCGCTCGCTGCGGTTGCCGATGAGTCCGTTGCCTGGGTGATCGGTGGCGGCGAGGTGTATCGGCAGTTTCTGCCGTATTGCGCCGAGGCCGAGGTCACGCATAACCACTGCGTGCATGTCGTGGATACGTACTTTCCCGATTTGGAAGCCGATCCTGCGTGGGAGATTGCGCAGCGTAGCGGGGTCGCGACGATTGCCGCCGGTGAGGGTGACGAGGGCGTCGATTATGAGTTCGTGACGTATCGTCGCATTGAGGCGTAAAACCGATTATCCCTTCGGTATTATCGGGTTGAAATGAATGACGGGGCGGCGCATGGCGTTGCCCCGATATTTGTATAGGTGCTGCAAAGAAAGGTGCGGGCTGGCTGCTATGACTGATGCCGTTGAGGTTCTGCGAATTGATTCGCTCGAGGACGAGCGGCTCGATGCCTATGTGCGACTGACCGAGCGCGAGCTGCGCTGCGTGCTGGAGCCGCAAAAGGGCATCTTTATTGCGGAGAGCGCCAAGGTCATCGAGCGTGCCGTGCGCGCCGGATACGAGCCGGTGAGCTTTCTTTTGGGTGAACGCTGGCTCGATCAGATGATGCCGCTGTTCGAGCGCCTGGTTGTGCGCGAGGGCGCGGGTCCTGTTCCTGTGTTCGTGGCCTCCATGGAGCTCATGGAGCATTTGACGGGCTTTAACGTGACGCGTGGTGCGCTCGCGGCGTTCCGTCGCCCGCGTCAGATTCCGGTTGATGAGTTCTTGGGCGGCGTCGTCGAGGCGGCGGGGGATCGTCCGGTGCGTGTGTGCGTGCTTGAGGGTATTGTCGATCACACCAATGTTGGCGCGATATTTCGCTCGGCTGCCGCATTGAACGTTGACGGTATTTTGGTCAGCCCGACGTGCTGCGACCCGTTGTACCGTCGCTCGGCCCGCGTGAGCATGGGCACCGTGTTTCAGGTTCCGTGGACGCGTATTGGCAGTGAGGCGCGCGTATGGCCGCATGATGGGCTGGCGGCGCTGCACGATGCCGGCTTTTCGTGTGCCGCCATGGCGTTGACGGATGATTCGGTGTCGCTGGACGATCCAGTGCTGCAGGAGATTGACCGCCTGGCGATCTTTATGGGTACCGAGGGTGCCGGCCTGGGAGCCAAGACCATTGAGGGCTGTGATCGCGCCGTGCGCATTCCGATGGCGCACGGGGTCGACTCGCTCAACGTGGCCGCGGCGAGCGCCGTCGCCTTTTGGCAGTTGTGCCCGCACGTGAGCAATGAGTATCACTACCAGCCGGGTTTGTATCACTAGGCAGTTATTCCGCACCGCGCTCTAGTTCGGGGTGTTTCGGTCGCCGCCAGTCGGTGCTAAGCTGGTTTTGGCTTTGGTTTTAAATTGCTGTTTTGTTGTTTGACGTATGCGTGTGGGGAGGGCGTGTGGCTAAGAAATCTACGGCTATCGATGTAACGCAGGGTGTCATTTGGCAGCAGCTGCTTTCGCTGTGCGTTCCCATCTTCTTTAGTTCGTTTTTTCAGCAGGCCTACACGCTTATCGGTACGTATATCGTCGGTCAGTTTGGCGGCAAGCTCGCACTGGGTGGCATTCAGGCCACGATGGTGCTTACGGAGCTCTGCATTGGTTTTTGCGTCGGTGTGGGTGCTGGCTGTGCCGTTATTACCGGTCAGTATTTTGGCCAGCACGATGATGAGCGACTGAGTCGTTCGGTCCATACGGCCATGACGCTTGCGCTGGTGGGCGGTATCGTTTTCTCGATTCTTGGCATAGTGTTCGTTGAGCCCATGCTGGTGCTTATGAACACGCCGCATGAACTATTGGCCGAGGGCGTGGCCTATGCTCGCTGTTATTTTGCCGCGATGGTTGCGGCACTGCTGCTTAATATGGGAACCGCACTGCTGCGTGCCGTGGGCGACACACGCGGGCCCGCCGTGATCATTGCCTCTGGCTGCCTGGTTAACGTGGTGCTGGATATCATCTTTGTCGCTGTGTTGCATATGGAGGCGCTGGGCTGCGGCATCGCAGTGGCGCTGACCATTTGCTCCAATGCAACGATGATCGTGTTTCGCATGATGCGCGCTCCGGGCGCATGGCGTCTTTCGCTGTCTAAGCTCGGCATTCTTGATTATAAACTTAAGATTGATGACCCTGTAGGTGCCGTTGCAGTACATA
>CALLFD010000336.1 GCA_937997605.1 uncultured Collinsella sp.
TTCGCATGGACGACTTTGCCCGGGTGCTTTCCCAGGACGGTCAGTTTGTGCCGCTAGCAAAAGAAGAGGTCCAGCTTATTGGCGGCTTTACGCACAGGGGAGACCGCGTAGTGCCCATGAGCGAGGCCCTAAAAGACGGTGACCAGGTCATAGTGACGGCAGGTCCACTGTTGGGCCACGAAGGCCTTATCAAAACCATTAACAGACGCAAGAGCACTGCTTATTTGGAGCTCGACCTGTGCGGTCGACGCGTAACTACGCGCGTTGGCCTTGCCGTGCTTTCGGCCGAGCAGCGCGTCATGCGCAACCTTAAAAAGGCGATCGCCTAATTGCAGGCGATCGCTACACAGATCAGGGAGGATCCCCGACCCGGGGACGAAGTCTTGGAAGAAAACGTGTCGGATAAAACTCAATTTGCAACGGATACGCCTGCGGGGGCAGCGCTCATTGCTCAGGCCATGGACCGACGCGAGGGCGCCGGCCGCTACAAGGCCATGCAATCCATCATGGACTGGGACCGCTCGCGCCTGGCCTACCGTGCCGTCAAGCGCGCATTCGACGTCGTGTTCAGCGGTGCCGTGCTCGTCGTCATCGCGATCCCCAGCCTTGTGCTCGCGGCGCTCATCCGTCTGGAGAGCGAGGGCAACCCCTTCTACAGCCAGATCCGCGTGGGCCAGACCCACCGCGATGGCAGCCTGTCCACCTTCCGCATGTGGAAGTTCCGCTCCATGTACAAGGACGCCGACGAGCGCCTGGCAGATCTCAAGGAGCGGAACGAGATCGCCGGCGCCATGTTCAAGATGAGGGAGGACCCCCGCGTCACCAAGATCGGCAGGTTCATCCGCAAGCACTCCATCGACGAGTTCCCGCAGTTCCTGAACGTGTTCCTGGGCCAGATGTCCGTCGTCGGCCCGCGCCCGCCGCTGCCGAACGAGGTGGCTCAGTACACCGAGTACGACCTGCAGCGTTTGGCCGTTAAACCAGGCATTACCGGATGGTGGCAGGTGACCGACCGCAATTCAACGGGTTTCGACGGAATGGTCCAGCGCGACCTGGAGTACATCGCCAAGCGCGGACCCGTCACCGATCTCAAGATTGTCGTCCTCACGGTGATCGAGGTTATCACCGGCAAGGGGGCTTGCTAGATGGATCTCTCGAAAGCAAAGGTTTGCATTCCCAGCTCCAGCGGTGGACACCTAACGCATATGTGGCTACTCAAGCCTATATGGTCGCAAGCCGTCGAACGATTTTGGGTGACGTTCGACAAGGAGGATGCGAACTCGCTGCTCAAGGACGAGCGCGTCATCCACTGCCATTACCCAACAAATCGAAATATCCCCAATTTATTGAAGAACACTGTTCTTGCCTGGAAGGTGTTGCGGAAGGAGCGTCCTGACCTGCTTATCTCGTCTGGAGCCGCCGTGGCAGTTCCTTTCTTCGTGCTGGGCAAGCTGCTGGGTGCCAAATGCGTTTACGTAGAGGTGTTCGACCGCGTGGATAAGCCGACCATGACAGGTCGGATGCTCAACGGGATCGCTGACCTGTTCGTTGTCCAGTGGCCGGAGCAACTGGAAGTGTACAAGCACGCCGTGAACCTCGGCTCGATTTTCTAAGAAGTGGTCGAATGATTTTCGTTACCGTGGGCACCCACGAGCAGCAGTTCAATCGCTTGGTCAAGGCTGTCGACGAACTCAGGGCGGACGGGATACTTACGGAACCGGTTTTCATTCAGACAGGCTATTCAACATATGAGCCTATCCATTGTGATCACTCGCGTTTTGTGCCGTTCCATCAGATGAAGAATTATATGGAAGTTGCGGATGTGGTGATTACGCATGGTGGCCCTTCGAGCTTCATTGAAGCGATGGCGGCCGGGAAGGTCCCTGTTGTTGTTCCGCGTCGAGGGGACCTTGGCGAGCACGTGAATGATCATCAAGCGGATTTCGTTCGCATTGTGGCGGAGCGTCAGGGCGGTATCGTGCCTATTTATGACGTTAAAGAGCTGCCTCAAGCAATAGAACGAGCCCGTGAACTTTCATGCGGAGCCTATTTTAAGAGTCATAACTTAGAGTTCTGTAAGGAGCTCTGTGGTTTGATTGAGGAGCTTTAACCCCATGATACCCAAGAAGATTCATTACATTTGGTTTGGCGGTAATCCGCTTCCCCCTCTAGCTGAACGCTGCATTGCTTCATGGGAAAAATATATGCCAGGCTACGAGATCGTTCGTTGGGACGAATCAAACTTTGATACTGATTGCTGTGATTATGTTCGCGAAGCTATAAGCGTAAAGAAATGGGCATTTGCAAGCGACTATGCGCGATTCAAGATTTTGTATGAGCATGGAGGGGTCTACTTAGATACTGATGTCGAGCTTTTGAAGCCTCTGGATGAAATTATTCAAAGGGGCCCTTTTATGGGTTTTGAACAAGATTTCAGCTCTGGTGCTGCCGGCGCTGTCGCTCCGGGGCTTGGCCTTGCGGCCAATCCGGGGCTTGGCCT
>CALLFD010000337.1 GCA_937997605.1 uncultured Collinsella sp.
GAGATCCTATGGTGTGACTGGAGTTCAGACGTGTGCTCTTCCGATCTAGCAGGACAAGGCGCCACACATGGTCGAGGACGTTCTGAAAACTAAGCCCGGCCCCCGCCGGACAGGCCACACTACTCGCAGAGCAGCTTAGCGATCTGGACGGCGTTGGTTGCCGCGCCCTTACGGATTTGGTCGCCGCAGCACCAGAAGGTGATACCGCGCGCGGCCTCGGGGTTCGAGATGTCGCGACGCACGCGGCCGACCCAAATCAGGTCCTGGTCGGAGGTGTCCATCGGCATGGGGAAGCGATCGTGCGCATCCTCGGCAGCCATATCGTCAACCAGCTTGACGCCGGGAGCGGCAGCCAGCGCAGCACGGGCCTCCTCGACCGTAATATCGCGCTCAAACTCGAGCGTAATGCTCTCGGAGTGCGAACGCAGCACGGGCACGCGCACGCAGGTGCAGTTCACGCGCAGCTCGGGCAGGTGCATAATCTTGCGGCCCTCGTTTTGCAGCTTCATCTCCTCGGAGGTAAAGCCCTCCTCCTTGACGCCGCCAATCTGCGGAATCAGGTTGCTCGCCAGCTGGGCGGCAAAAGCGCGCGGCTCGGGAATCTCCTCGCCACGGCCCAGGGCGGCAAGCTGCGCTTCGAGCTCGGCCATACCGGGAGCACCGGCACCAGAAGCCGCCTGATACGTCGAGACGATCATGCGCTTCACGCCGGCAAGCTGATGTAGCGGCCACGTGGGAACCAGGCCGATGATGGTCGCGCAGTTGGGATTGGCGATAAGGCCGTGATGCCATTTGATATCGTCGGCATTGATCTCGGGCACGACCAGCGGCACCTCGGGATCCATGCGGAAGGCGTGGCTGTTGTCGACCACGACGGCGCCGCGCTTAACGGCCTCGGGCAGCAGCTCCTTAGCGATGTCGTCGCCGGCAGCGCCGAGCACGATGTCGCAGCCCTCAAAGGCCTCGGGGCAAGCCTCTTCGATCACGATCTGCTCACCGCGGAACTCAACGGTCTTGCCCGCGGAGCGTGCGCTTGCCAACAGCTTGAGCTTGCCGACCGGGAACTCCTGCTCGTTGAGGCACTCGAGCATCTGGGTGCCCACGGCTCCCGTCGCGCCCAAAATAGCAACCGTGTACTGTTTCATGCTTCCCCCTTTAAAGGTTGTGGCTTTTGCCCGCACGCCGAGCAGGCCGATTATTGTTGCCAGTGTATACAAGAACGGGGCGGGCACGAAACCCGCCCCGTCGAAACGAAACCGAAACGAAACGCCCTGCCGTAGATTTTTGAGACATGGCCCAAAAATCCACCGAGCAGCCGCTACTTTTTGAGCGCGACCAGGGCGGGATCGACCGGCGCGGGAGCCTCCAGGTCGGAGACCTTCACAATGCCGTTCTCATCGGAGAAGGCACGGTAAATGGTCTGAATCGCCAGGTCGAAGTCCTTCTCCTCGACACCGATAATGATATTGATCTCGTCGCAGCTCTGCGAAATCATACGCACGCTCACGCCGGCCTGACCAAGCATGCCAAACAGATGGCCCGAGATACCTGCACGGCCGCGCAGGTTACGGCCAACGGTAGCGATGAGCGCCAAGCCCTCGACAACCTCGATCTCGAGCGGCTCGACCTCCTGTTGAATGTCGCCCACGAGCGAGTACAGCGAGTCGTGCACATCCTGCTCCTGCACCACGGCGCCAAAGCGGTCGACACCGGTGGGCATGTGCTCGACGGAAACGTCATAGCGCTCGAAGACCGAAAGCGCGCGGCGCATAAAACCGACACGGGGTTTGGTGCGATCGCGGGCAACGTTGATGGCGACAAAACCGCGCTTGCCGGTCACACCGGTAATGATGGGCTCCGCCTCGCCCTCATCAGCCGTCTCGCTAATGATGGTGCCGGGGTCCTGCGGCGCATTGGTGTTCTTGATGACCAGCGGAATACCCGCCTCACGCACAGGGAACACGGCCTCCTCGTGCAGGACGCTTGCGCCCATGTACGAAAGCTCGCGCAGCTCCTCGTAGGTAACGCGCGCAATGGGCTGAGCCTCGGGCACAATGCGAGGATCGGCAGAATAGAAGCCCGAAACGTCGGTCCAGTTCTCGTACAGGTCGGCGCCTAGGCACTTGGCCAGGATCGAGCCGGAAATGTCGCCGCCGCCACGGTCGAGCAGCTTGATCTGGCCCTCGCGCGTCGCGCCGTAGAAGCCAGGCATAACGAAGCCGCCCTGCTGACCGTACTCTTGCACCAGCTCGGAGGTGCGGTTCATGCTGAGCGTACCGTCGTGATGGAACGCCACAACCGTCGCGGCGTCCAGGAACGGTAGGCCCAGGTACTCAGCCATCAGGCGAGCGGTGAAGTACTCGCCGCGGCTCACAAGCTCCTCGGTGGAGTAACCGCCCGAGCGGGCGCGCTCGGCAAAAGCCGCGAACTCCTCACGGATGGGATAGGTGAGCTCCAGCTCGTCAGCGATATCAAAATAGCGCTGGCCGATGTCCTCGAGCAGCTCCTCGCACGACACGTGGTACTTAACGTGCGCGTTAACCAGGTAGAGCAGGTCGGTCACCTTGGTGTCGCCCTTAAAGCGGCGACCACAGGCGGAAACCACCACAAAACGGCGAGCCGGGTCGGCATCGACGATGGCCTTGATCTTCTTAAAGTGTTCGGCGTCGGCGACCGACGAGCCGCCAAACTTGGCAATCTTAATCATGGGCTGGAGGTTACCTTTCTAAAAAGCCTCTGCGAACCTATTTTGCGCGCTCTGATACCATGGTTTCACCGATTGGGACCAAGGCATCCGAGGAGCAGTGTTATATGGGAACTTATCATAGTACACGAGGACGCACTTTATCGTGCTCAAGTAAGGTGGCAATCCGCACCGGCATCGCTCCCGACGGGGGTTTGTTTGTCTCGGACGAGCTTGGCACCCAGCAGGTCGATATCAGCTCGCTTGCAGATAAATCGTACTTTGAAATCGCTCAAGATGTGTTGGGAATGTTACTGAATGATTACACGGCCGAAGAAATTTCGGCGTGTGTCGACGAGGCATACCGCGGCACGTTCGCGAGTGAAGAGGTTACGCCGCTCGTCAAACTCGACGCTGCGCCGGGCGCTGACGCCCCTCAGACCTATGTGATGGAGCTCTTTGGCGGCCCCACGAGTGCCTTTAAGGACGTCGCCCTGCAGATGCTCCCCCGCTTGATGGCCCGCACTTCCGCCAAGGACGGCGGCGCCGAGCGCATCATGATCGTCACCGCCACGTCGGGCGACACGGGCAAGGCAGCACTCGCCGGCTTTGCCGACGCCCCGGGCACGGGTATTACCGTCTTTTATCCCGAGGGCAAGGTCAGCCGCGTCCAGAACCTGCAGATGTCCACGCAGGAGGGCGATAACGTCGCCGTCTGCGGCATTCGTGGCAACTTCGACGATGCCCAGAGTGCCGTCAAGCGCATCTTTGCCGATAAGGAGCTTGCCGAGCGTCTTGAGGCCGCCGGCACGGTGCTTTCGAGCGCCAACTCTATCAATGTCGGCCGTCTGGTACCGCAGGTCGTCTACTACTTTGCCGCCTATGCGCAGCTGCTGCGCGCCGGCGCTATCGAGGCTGGCGACGCCGTAGAGTTCTGTGTGCCCACCGGCAACTTTGGCGATATCTTGGCCGGCTACTACGCCAAGCGCATGGGCCTGCCCGTCGCCAAGCTCATCGTCGCGAGCGACAAGAACAACGTGCTTGCCGACTTCCTGACCACCGGCGTCTACGACCGCAACCGTCCGTTCTTCACGACCATTTCGCCGTCGATGGACATCCTCATCAGCTCCAACCTCGAGCGCATGCTCTACTTCCTGTCCGACGGCGACTGCGAGCTCGTTGCCGGCCTTATGGAGCAGCTGGCACAGACTGGTCGCTACGAGGTGCACGCCGAGCTGCTGGCCAAGATTCAGAGCGTCTTTGGCTGCGGCTGGGCCAGCGAGGACGAGGTCCGCGCTGCCATCAAGAGTTGCTGGGACGCCAACGGCTACATGATCGACCCGCACACCGCTTGCGGCTATCACGTCTTTGAAAAGGTCGCTCCCGCCGAGGGCGCCAAGGCTCGCGTGCTGCTTTCGACCGCCAGCCCCTACAAGTTCCCGCGCGCCTGCTGCGACGCCCTGGGCCTCGACGTTCCCGAGGACGACTTTGAGGCCATGCGCGTGCTCGAGCAGGCGACCAACACGGTTGCACCGGCCCAGCTCGCCGAACTCGAATCCAAACCCGTCCGCTTCGAAGACGTCTGCGACGTAGCCGACATGGCCAACTACGTAGAGCAGGCTGCAAAAAAGATAGCAACCAACTAAACCCCTTATAAGGCGCCGGCGAAAGCCGGCGCACCTTCTTTTTATTTAGCTTTCGGGATGATGACGAGCATGCGAGCGGGTCTGGCCGTTTAGTTCGTCGCGAGTTCCGCACGAGCCGGAAAGCACTTAATATGCTTTCCGAGCGAGTCAGGACTGCCCGAGCAGCGAACTAAACGGCCAGACCCGCCCAGGAGGACCCACATGATCAAAATCACCGTCCCAGCAACCAGCGCCAACCTAGGCATCGGCTACGACACCCTCGGCATGGCCGTCAGCCTCTACTCGCACTTCACCTTCGAGCGCGCCGACAAGCTCACCATCACGGGCTGCCCCGAGGAGTTCCAAAACGAGAATAACCTGGTCTATGTGAGCTTTGTCGATGCTCTGGCCGCCTGGGGCGAGCCGGCCTTCCCCGTCGCTATCGACATTCAGACCGACGTGCCCGTCGCCCGTGGCCTGGGTTCCAGCTCCACCTGCGTCGTCGCCGGCATCATGGCTGCCGCCGCGCTGACGGGCCACACCGTCGACCGCGCCGAGCTCGTCCGCATTGCCACCGAGGTCGAAGGGCATCCCGATAACGTCGCCCCCGCTATCCTGGGCGGCGCCGTCTGCTCCTTTACGCCGACCGATTCGCTTCCCCAGTGCCTGCGCTACGAGGTAAGCGACAAGCTTCGTTTTATTACTGTGATTCCGCCCTACGAGGTACATACGAGCGAGGCGCGCAAGGTTGTGCCGCAGGAGATTCCACTCTCCACTGCCGTATGGCAAATGGGCCGCATCGCCGGCATGACGCGCGGCCTGGAAACCGGCGACCTGGACCTGATTGCCGCCGCTAATGACGACCGCATCCAGGAGCCCTATCGTCGCCGCCTCATCCCCGACTACAACGCCGTGCGCGATACCTGCCTTAACGGCGGCGCCAAGACCATCTGGATTAGTGGTTCGGGCTCGACCCTCATGGCCGTGACTGACGACACCATCGTGGCAAAGTTCCTGCAGGTCAAGCTGCGTGAGCAGTTCCCCAAGTGTGACACGCATATTCTGACGTGCGACACCGAGGGCGCTCAAATCGAGTACCTGTAGCGCCCTGCCTCATTGCTCTCACCGGTCCCCTTGGGGCTTCCCCTGAAAACGTCCTCGATCATGAATTGCCCCGTCGTGCGCTTCGCGCGACGGGGCAATTCGATCTGCGGATTGTTTTCAGGGGAAGCCCCAAGGGGACCTGCGCAGCCTCGACAGGATAATCGCATTCGCTGATTTAATCTTGTGCTCCAACGGAGCCACAGACGAGAGGCCTTCGCGCTGCGGAATAATTTTGAGGGGAACACCCCGACCATCCCTGCGTTTACCTTGCTGAGGATGTCTACAGGGACCCACGCTTTGAAGGGGCGCCGGGCAGATAGGGGCTTTTTAGGTTACATAATAAACTGTTTATCTATGCTACTATTTAACTAGGCATCGCAGTATGGAGGTGGTCAAAGTGTTACGCACACTCAAAGCTTCGTTTTTCCTCTCGATACTTTTGATATTACCGATATGTTTCTCGTTTAGCCCTTCGACTGCTTATGCTGCAGAAAGCGATGCTGTCGCAATTTCTGGCGCAACCCAAGATTTTGATTTAACGAAAGGTCCCGAGCAGTCTCATCAAATCAAGCTTAAGGATGGGACCGTTGCAGTAATAGGAATTAAAAAAACCAATGAACCCAGCCTGATATGGGACAGTTACTACAACAACGCATCTGGAACTTGGACTATCTATTACAACAGTCCTTTTATTTATCGCGAATTCAAGATCAAGATAGCGAACTCGCTCATTACCAGCGCTTGGGGACAAAACTATACGACTATCGGCTGTACGGTAACTAACGAGTCCTTTATATGGAACTCGAAACAGGCGACATATCGACTCAACTATGAATCGATGGGGATGACGTCCGGTATCGCCGTGTTGCAAGCGACCATGGAAGGCAGCACGCTCCACACCTATGCAAACTAGACTCACATCAATTGAGGAAGTTCAATGATCCCAATTCCTGCACGCTCAGACATTATGATCGCTCTCGTTTGGATTCTCGTCGGAGTGCTTATTTGGCGTATCTGCAAATGGGTTAAAAACAAGAAATAGTTGATAAAACGTATATGCCATTTATGCGATGCTTGGGGCCGTTAAATCGGCCCCTATTTCTATAGCTTTTCAAGCAGCAGTCACCCATTTGGAAGTCGCAATGCCATTCATACGATTTCGGCCCTTTAAGCCGCTATCTATTGGTAGGGACTCTTGCTGGTAAGGAGCGCTTACTAGATACAAACCTTGGCAATATATTGGTTTAGGCGGCGCTGGTTTCTTTGTATTCGAAGACTGGCTCTAGGAGATCTTCGATGTTGCAGTGGAGGACTTTTGCTATGGCTCTTACGCTTGTTACCGAAGCTTCATTAATGTTTCTCTGGCGCTGCTCGTACATTTGGATTGAGCGGAGTGACACACCCGATTCGTATGCTAGGTCTTGTTGGGTTTTCTTAAGCTTCTTTCTTGCTAACGCAAGTTTGGTTTGCCTGGACGCTTTTTTCGCCATATCGCAGACGAGGCGAGCCACGCGTTCCTCCGAGGCTTCGTGCCAGGGATAGTACAGACTGCGCAGTGCGTCAAACGGAACGACATGCAGCAGGTCTTCGAAAGACTCTCCTAGGCGCCACTGAAGGTATGCCAATATCCAGCCTGTCCAATATTCCGGTGTCTTTTCGAATCGGTAGGTTCGATTTGGCATCGGCCTTGATTGGTAGCCCGACCTTTCGGCGATAAGCGCGAATAGCTCAACGCCCGATTTTCCCGATACGACCCATGCGTTGCCACGCTCAAACTCACAGGCTACGCCGCTCAGGCAAAAGAGTTCAGCGACCTCGGACCCTTCCGCTCCATAGTCGTTCACGGCATAGTCAAAGCAGTCGCCGAGGTTGTTCATTGCATCCTCGAGGTAGTAGACGGGGTATGTCCTACTCGGCCCACAATCCGTTAACTCTTGGATCATTTAAATCAATCCTCCCTGTCATTAAATCCCTAATGTAGACACCCTCAGAGTCGAATCCATTCACAGTTTCCAGGTACTTGCGCCGCGCGTTCTGCTCTCGCTTAAAGCGCTTGGGATAATACTCAGATCCCAACGCCTGCCTCCATTCGCGGAATCTGATTGCTGAAAACGCACGCTCACTCATAAGAGCGTATTGGATGCCCAAATCGCCCAAACGCATAATGAGTTGCAGTTGCCTAAGCGAGATCATGCCGTTAACGAACTGTCTTGCAAACGAAAAGTAGGAATCGTCGGCGCGATAACCTCGAATTACGTCATAGGGAGAAATATCAATCAGGCAGTTATCCAGCAGATAGCGAAGTCCTTCGCGCGCCAGCGGTGTCGAAACATTGAACTCCCTATTGTTAGCCAAAATCGCAAGCCAATTGAGAATTGAAAACTCCCCGGACTCCAAGTCCAAGACCGCAAGACCATCCATATCGAGCTCGTATCGATTCGCGATACCATCGGACTCAGTCCGGCATGCCCACTCCATTGCCATTTCCTCATGTGGCGTGCAATAAAACCCACACCCATAGTCATTGAATTGTCTGCATTTATCCAACGACGGATGCTCGACAACAACCTCCGACCCGTGCCAAAGCTCCATATCGACCTCCAAACAAAAATATCACCCCAGCGATAGTGTACCAATAACTATCACTGGGGTGATATAGATAGATGCAAACTATTGCCTGCCAAGAGCCCTTACTAAAGGCAGGCCTCGGCAATGCGGCGCTTGAGCTCGTCGATGCCGGTGCCGGTTTGGGAGCTTGTGATGATCACGTTCTCGGCCGGAACGTTGAGCTGCTTTTTGATGGCTGCTGCCTGGCGGGCCTGCTGGGTGCGGCTGAGCTTGTCGGCCTTGGTGAGGCAGACGATAAAGTTGAACTCGTTGCCCTGCAGGTAGTCGATCATGTCATGGTCGAGCTTACTGGGATCGTGGCGAATGTCCACCAGCGATACAACCAGGTTAAAGCTGCGCTCGGAGTCGAAGAAGTCGCCGATGAGCTCGGCCCAGCGGTCACGCTCGGCCTTGGAACGGCGGGCGAAACCGTAGCCCGGCAGGTCGACGAAGTGCACGTCGTCAGCCTCAAAGAAGTTGATGTTGCTCGTCTTGCCCGGTGTGCTCGAAACCTTGACGAGGTTTTTGCGGCCAAAAAGCTTGTTCATGATCGACGACTTGCCCACGTTGGAGCGGCCGACGAAGCTCACCTCGGGGCAAGTGGACTCGGGAATCTGCGAAACCTTGCCATAGCTGGCAACGAACTTGGCAAGCTGGTAGTTAATGGAATCGGCCATGGACACTCCTTGGTCGTAGGTTCTTACAAAAAAAGCGCGCTAATAGATAGCAGCGATACGGCGAACGATATCGAGCGTAATGCCACTCGCGGTGCGGGCATACTCGAACAGGTCGAACTCGCGGTCGCAAATCGCATCGTACGCCTCGTCACAATTATCGCTGATAGCGCGCAGCACCAGGCAATCGACACCATTTTTGGTTGCGACGTGGGCAATTGCCGCGCCCTCCATGCCGACACAATCGGCATGCGTCGCCTCGATAGCGTCGTTGCGCATGGCGGCGCCCGTCACAAAGCGGTTACCCGTGGCAATCGTGCCGACCAGGAACTGCTTTGCGCCCTCGTTCGAAGCTGCTGCATTTGTCGAAGCATCAACAAACCCACGCTCAGCAAGCACATCGGCAGCAATATCGACCAGCGCAGGCGTCGAGCCAAACTCCTCGAGCCCCGGTGCAGACTCGGCGATAAGCGCAGTATCGGTATCCAGATAGCGCAGGCATTTGCCGATGACCACGTCGTCGATATGGAGCTTGGGGTTCAAACCGCCCGCGATACCCGAAAGCACAACTGCCTGTGGAGCATACTTGCTAATGAGGTGCTGTGTTGCGGCGGCAGCGTTTACCGTGCCCATACCCGCCGTCGTGGCGACAATCGACAGGCCGTCGAGCCCGCCGGTCACAACGTTCAAGCCCGCCTCCTGTACCATGCAAACGTTACTCAACTCTTCCTTAATCTGCATGATCTCTTTTTCGAGTGCACCGATAATCGCGATGGTAGCCATGCCATTCCCCAAACCTATACGAAATTCTCAACCACGGTATGGTACCAGCATTTTGTTTGACCTCGTCAAACGAACACGCTAGGCCAGTGCAGCTCGCGTATCAAACAGAGCCTTTGCAATCGCAGCCGTAACCTCGCTCGAGCGGTCGCTCCACGGCATCGATGTCATGACGCTCATGACATAGGTACGGCCATTGATGTCGATAAGGCCCGCATCGCATGTCGAATAGCAACCATCCTCGCTAATCCAGCCTGCCTTGTTGCGCACCAAGGCTTGGTCGTCCGCAATGCCATCACGGATAAATGAGCGCGATGTTGATGACAGCAGTTCAGATAACCACTGGGAGGTCTCACTGCCCCTGCTCAAATACTCACTCATCTCGCGCCACAACTTGGCCGAGGTGCGCGGGCAATAAGTGGGAAAATCACTCATCGGATCGAGTGCGGTATCGTAATCGATGCCAAGACCGACAATCCAATCCTCGTAACCGACACGGTCAAACGCCGCGCGTAACGCAATAAACGAATCGTTGTCCGAATTAACGACCGAGGCCTCGATGAGTTCGCGAACCGTCAGCCAGCCCATACTGTAGCCGCCATAGGTGCCCAGAGTATCATCGAGCGATACTTGCCCTGTCTCGACCAGGGATTCACAGACGTAGAGCACATAGAGCGCCTTATAACTACTCGCACCGTAAACCTCGACATCGGCGTTATACGTCACGCCCTTGCCACTTGACAGGTCGTAGAACACCACGCCCACATCGCCCAATTCCTTGGCCTGATCAAGGGCATCTTGGAGCGCGGCGAGGCCCTCATCCTCCAGGGCGGGGATCTGGTCATCAACCAGCGAGAAGGTCTGCACGGTATCGCCTGAGGGAATATCGTTAAAGTCCGCCTTCGAAAGCCTCGTCTTGAGACTCGCTGTCGACAGGGTTTGGCTTGCGGTGGCTTTAGATTCAGAGCCCTTTTTGTTTTGCATCTGTACCGTTGACGCATCTGAGTGTGCCATTCGCTCCGATGCGTAGGTTTTGGCGGTAATTCCGAGGATAATAACCGCCAACGTCAGCATCCCAATGGCGGCAATCTTCGTCACGCGGATGCGAGCGTCGGCAAGGCCACGCGAAGACGTGCCCTTCGTCTCATATCTGCTGCTATGCTGCGGCACATACTCGTCCCGCGATGCGTCGTTTCGCACGTGGTCTCCTGATTGCTACCGTTCATATACGAGCAGCATAATACCGAGCAGGCATTTCTTTCCAAAGATATTCAGCGGCGTTTAAGGTGTCTTTAAAGAAACCATAAGCGTATTTATCCAAATGGCACGATTCTGTTGCGCATCTCCGCCCAAAACGCAGTTGCGGTGAAATAGTTCCTGTTTGGGCGGCATAAGCCGATACACAAGAACTATTCCACCGCAACTTGACGGGGCTCTTTAGCAATCAACTTGGTGCCCGGGGGCACTCATTTAAGTCTGTCCCCAATGAGTGCCCTTGGGGGAGAAAATGGCTCGCTAGCCGATGGCGTTTTTTAGCTCCGCGCGGCGCTTTTTCATACCGGCCATAACGGCATTGCGCAGCTCGGGCATGCGCGCGGTATCCATCTGAGGTACGCCCTCAAGCTTATAGGGAATGCCCAGTTGCTCGTACTTGACGACACCCATCGTGTGATACGGCAGCATTTCCAGGCCCACCACGTTGTGCCATGGAGCGATGAGGCGACCGAGCTTCTCGCACTCCTCCACCGTGTCGGTAATGCCCGGCACCACCACGTGGCGGATAACGACCTTGATCTTGCGACGTGCAAGTTCATCGCCGAACGCCAAGATGCGTGCGGGATCGCAACCGGTCAGCTTTTTATGCTCGACCGGGTCGGCATGCTTAATATCGAGCAGTACCATGTCGGTCTCGTTGAGCACGGCATCGAACTTCTCGGGGTGGTTGGGGTCAAATGCATAGCCACAGCTATCTAGGCAGGTATGTACACGGCCATCGGGGTTGTTATGCATAGCACGAAACAGATCGGCCAAAAACTCGGGCTGCAGGAGCGGCTCGCCGCCGGACACCGTAATGCCACCGCTGCGATAGAACTCGTGGTTACTCTGGAACTCATCCATCAGGTGTTCGACGGTCACCATGGTGCCGCCGTTGACCGACCAGGTATCGGGATTGTGGCAATACGCGCAGCGCATGGGACAGCCCTGAACAAACACCACAAAGCGGATGCCGGGTCCGTCGACCGTTCCCATCGTCTCGATCGAATGCACGCGGCCAAGGGCAAACGCAGAGTCCTCGGGACGAGCGTCCACACCCTCAAGCGTCATTTCTGCCATTCGCGCTACCTTGCCTCTCCTTGGATGCAACCAATTAAAATGCCAGAGTCATTCTAGCCCATGCGTTTGCGTTTAAACGTCTCGGACTAGAACGGCACGTTTTAATCTATCCCCCATCACCATGGCTGGGGGCTACGTCGAGATGTCAGGCTGAAGAACGCTCGCCTGCGGCCTTTACGCCTTAAGCGTGAGCACCGCACCGAAGGCGGTCGGGCCGCAATGGCTCGAGATGACGCCGCCGACCTGAGTCCAGGTAACGTCCTTAAAGCCCAGATCATGCGCATAGACCTCCATGTCATCGCGCAGCTCCTGGGAAAGGCCCACCGAATACGCCAGGCCAATGTGCGAGTAGTCAATCTCGCCCTTCGCAACCATGTGGTCAATAAAGGCGCGGGCGCACTTGAGCATAGAGCCGCGGAGCTTCTTGGTCGCCACGAACTTGCCGCCCGTCACCTCAATGCAGGGCTTAATCTTTAGCAGATGGGCGCCAAGGAATGCGACGTTGGACAAGCGACCGCCCGCCTTAAGAAAGGCAAGATCGGTAGGAACAAAGCCCAGCAGCACGCGGTCCATGACGGAATTCGTAAATGCAAAGATCTCGTCGACGGTGGCATCGGGGTGAGCCTCGATGTATTTGGCGGTCTCGACGACAACGAGCGACTGGCCTACCGAGACAAAGCGCGTGTCCATAGAGAACACGTAGTCGCGACCCTTGGCGGCGATCTTCGATGATTGATGCGAGCAGGTCGTGGCCTCGGAATACGCGAGATGCAGAATAGTCGCATCGGGCTGCTCAGCGTGAATGCGGTCGTACACGTGAGCAAAATCCGCAGGCGCGCAGCCGCTGGTCTTGGGCATCACGCCAAACTCGTTGCAGCGCGAATAAATCTCGAGCGGATCGATCGAGCCGTCCTCGACGGTCTCGTCACCAATCGTGACATGCATGGGCACGCGCACGATGCCGTAGCGCTCGCAGAGCTCCGGCGTCACATCCGACCCAGACTCAACCACGATTACGTACTTGCCCATTATTATCACGACCCATCTCGACATTGGCTTTTCAATACATGGCACGCGCCGCCGCACTGTTGCACAACGGCGTCCAAGCGCCAAAGAGACGCCGCCCCTTGCACACAACAAAGGACAGCGTCTCCCTGGAAAACTCCGTGCTTATCTAGGATTCCACACGGTTTATTAAGGAGGGTTACTTATTCCGCAAACGATCGCTATATGCGGTAAGCGGTAGTTGGCCGCGACAACTGCGACACATTCCGTCCAGCAAATCCAATCGTGCTCCACGCACGGTTAATGCACGAGGCGGTAGAAATTCATCGATGCCGCACCCTCGGCGTGCGGCTCCATCGCCGGAACCGCCGGCGAATAGGTACGGCTCGTAAGTGCCGCCTCGCCGCCATTTGCAAAAATCTCGACCATCGTAGTGTCCGAAAGCACGCGCAGGTCGCGAAGCTCGCTGAGCTCGATCGACCTCTGGTCGCGCCCATAGCCTTCGTCACCCATGTCGAGGGTAAGCATCCCGTCTGCATAGCGCACAAAGACACCCTTGCGGATTTCGAGCTCGATCACCTGGGCGCCCTCACAGGAAACCACAAGATCAAACAGGCGGCCCGGCTCCTCAACGGTTTCACCGCCTGTCGCGCGAACGCAGTCGCCGCGCATCTTCTCAATCTCGTGCGCCGGCTGCTGACAGAGCTTACCATCGCGTATGCTCAGCTCTCGCGGCACCGTCAACGCGCACTGCCACCCGCGTGCCACCGTCGGGTTTTCTGCCGTCGCATCGGGGCAACCAGACCACCCGATCATCAAACGCCGACCCGCAGCATCCTCAAAGGACTGCGGTGCGTAGAAATCAAAGCCGGCATCGACCATCGGGGGCATGCCCTGCCCGGTGATCTTAAAGCTCGGCGCCTCCCAATCGGCCTCGATGGAGAACCACACGCACTGGTGCGGATTGCGGTAACGCCAACCATCGGCGGGCACGCCCTGCGGACAGCAAACGAGAATTAGCTCGCCATCAAGCTCAAATAGATCAGGGCACTCCCACATAAAACCAAACTTCTCGCCCAGCTCAATGCGCGTCGCATAGCTCCAATCCTCTAGATCGCGCGAAGTATAGACAAGCACGCAGCCGCGGTCGTCTTTCGTACGAGCGCCCAGAACCATGTAGTAGATACCATCGTGTTCAAGGATCTTGGGGTCGCGTACGTGCGTACCGATATCGTCGGGGTAATCGACCGGCCCAACAGCCACACGCTTCTTGCCCAATTCGTCGGGATTCTCGGTAACCATATGAATTTGGTTTTGCTCACGGCCCGTCAACACGTAGTCGTAATCATCGCGGTCAAAATGCTTGACGTTGCCGGTATAGAAGTAGTGAATCTTGCCGTCGTGTACAAAGGCAGAACCAGAATACGCTCCGCTCGAATCCAAATCGGAATCGGGGAACAGCACAGGGCCGCGATTCTCGTACGTCACAAAATCCTTTGTTGTCAGATGATTCCAAAGCACTGGACCGCCATGCGCAGCATCGAATGGATCGTATTGGTGATAGATGTGATACGTATCACCGATCTGCACCAAACCGTTGGGATCGTTGAGCCAGCCAAGCTCAGGCTCAACATGGAACAGGAGCCTATCGGGGTCGGACGCGATGCGACCCGCCGTCTCATCCTGTCCGGCACGCCACTGCTCATAGTCCGCGCGTGTCACCTTATTTTTTTGATTAAACATCGCCGTTGACTTTCTCGTCTATGGGGAAGGACGCTCGACTCACACGAGTCGAACGCCCTTCCTCAAATGGACTTATCCTCAGATTACGCTGAACGGCTCAACTAGAAGCTGACATCGAAGCCAGCACCAGCGCCCTCTTCATCGGTGGTCGGCACGCCCTTTGCCTTGTTGTAGGCAAAGATCAAGACGATCGGCACGATGAAGGCGATGAGATTGCCAGCCACATACCACACGAGCGTCTCGGGCGTAACGATGAGCAGGCCAAGCACGCCGGTCAGACCCTGACCGATGGCGCGCACCTCAAAGAGCTTCACGAAGGCACCGCCGCAGCCTGCACCGATGCAAGCGCAGATGAACGGGATGATCGAGTAGCGCATGTTTGCAGCAAAGATTGCGGGCTCGGAGATACCGACCAGCGTCGGGATAAAGGACGACATGCAGATGTTGCGCTCTTTGGAATGCTTCTTGTGAATGAGGTACATGCCGATGGCGCCGCCGCCCTGGGCGATGATGGAAACCGACCAGATTGCCTGGATGTAGTTGAAGCCAGTCGTGGCAACGAGGTTTGCCTCGATACCCTGGATGAACTGATGCGTACCGGTAACGACGAGCGGCTGCAGGAATGCGGCAAAGACAAAGGCACCGAAGACGCCCATCCTGTTGTACAGGATATCGATTACGCCGGCGAGGACGTCGCCGATCAGGTTGCCGAGCGGGCCGAACACGGTGAACAGGGCGACGTTAGCAAGAATCAGGGTAACGGTCGGGACAAAGACGAACGAAACGACCTCGGGGATGTACTTCTGGGCAATCTTCTCGACCTTGGCCATAAACCAGGCAGTCAGGATTGCAGGGAACACGCCGCCCTGGAAAGCAACCATGGGAATGGAGAGCGGACCGAAGTTCCAGTACTCAGCACCCGTCGGGTCCATAACGAACGTGTTACGGTTCATAAGGCTCGGGTGAACCATGACGATACCGACGAGGATGCCCAGGATCGGGTTACCGCCAAAACGCTTGACCGCGCTGTACATAACCAGGACAGGTAGGTAGTCAAACGTGGTGGCGATAATGGCAAAGAAGCTTGCGAGGTTCTTGAGGAACTCGCTGTGATCGGCGAGGCTGCCCTCCATGCCAAAGAGGCCGTTGGCAACGATCAGCGACTTAAGGCCGATGATGATAGCAGCGCCGACGAAAGCGGGAATGATGGGGATAAAGATGTCCGAGAATACCTTGAGGACCGAGAAGAACTTGCCCTTCTTGTCCGCCTCGGCGCCCTTGACCTCGGAAGCGCTGATCTCCTTAACGCCCGTCAGAGCCATAAACTCATCGTAAACCTTGTTGACGGTACCGGTACCGAAGATGATCATGAGCTGGCCGCTGTTGTACAGCACGCCCTTGACGCCATCGATGTTCTCGAGCTCGGCCTTGTTGTACTTGCTCGTATCCTTGAGCACCAGACGCAGACGCGTAACGCAATGCGTGGCGCCCTCGATGTTCTCCAGACCGCCGACGTTATCGACGACTTGCTGAGACACTACTTTGTAGTCCATGTTCCTCTCCATTCCTTTACGAAATCATAAGACGTTTTGATGCCATTACAGAGACGCGATCGTTGCATTTGCGCACTTAAGCGTACCGTCGGTGACCGTCAGCGCCACACCCTGGCCCCGCTTATTGCAGAATCGAGCGTTAAGCGCAACATCATCGACAAAGATGGTCGCGATATCGTCGTCAACGACCAGGCGCACATGATGAGTGCCCTCGCCCTTAAAGAACAACGGACGCTCGAGGCCCATGTTGTTGACCTGGAACCACGGATACTGGGGGGCCGCCGTAAACTCGAGCTTGCCCTCACGCAGGTTGGCGCGGAACTCATAGGCAAGACCGGACTCGGCGTCCTCGGCAAGCTTCACCGAGAAGCCGGCAGCGTCACCGGCGAGCTCGATGTCGGCATCGAGCATATAGGTGGAACCGGCATCCGCGGCGAGCACCTGCTCGACCTTGCCCGACTCGCAGGAGAGCTCAAAGGCCTCGACTGCCTTAGCCTCGCCAAAGGCGCCAAGCATGCTGTCAGGAAGCTTGGTGCCGAGCGTTCCGTCGGCACGCTGAACGATCTCGAGGGGCATAAAGGTGCCACCCCACAGGTAAGAGCTGGGGTCGCCGCCCTCATCACGCGTAGGAACCCAACCAAAGAGAACGCGGCGCTCGCCGTCAAATGCGGTACGCGCGGCATAGTACGCGCGGCCATCGAAGGAATCGTCCGCAGGAGTGATCCAAGGACCGTTGATAGAGCGAGACATGCGGTAACGGGTCTTGTTGCCATCACTGTACTCGGAGAACACCAGATACCACCAGTCGCCCATCTTAAAGAGATCAGGCATCTCGAACATGGTGTACAGGCCCGGATTCCACCAGTCGCCCTGGAACTCCCAGTTGGTCAGGTCCTTGGAGGTGAACTTGACCAGGCGGCCGGTCATCAGACGCTTGTCCTCGCCCACACGCGTGCCGAGGATGAGCATGTACTCTTCGTTCTCCTCATCCCAAAGCACAAAGGGATCGCGCCAGTTGCGGTCATCGTAACCCTCCTGGGGCGGAAGCAGCGTCTCGGCGATGTTCTTCTCCCACTTGACGGCGTCGTCACTCGTTGCGTGAAGAAGAACCTGCTTCATCAAGCGTGCCTTGACCTTATCGCGATTGCAACCAGTGTAGAGCGCATGGTACTTGTCGCCCACCTTAAACACCGTGCCGGCATAAACATACTGGTCGACTTCCTCGTCGCCGCCACGCTCAAGGCTCTCGCCAAAGTCTTTGTAATTGACGAAGTCCTTGGTTGTCGCGAGTGCCCAGCCAAACGGCTCTCCGAAAGGTCCGGGGTTTCGCGTGTCACGCTGATGATAGAGATAGAACGTGCCGTCCTCGCCGTACGGCATGATGTCGCCCACCCAAATTCCCTCAGGCTGGTAATACACCTTGTGCATCCGAGACTTCCTTCCCACGTGATACTAACTCGGTACAACTGCAAGATATGTCAATCGTTTTCATATGTCAAACGTTTTCACACCAATACGTCTTTTCGCAGTTCCAGTCGTCGGCAAACGGTTGACATATGCCGGCGAACGGTCATCAGAGGCGTTTGAGGAATTCTTTTGGCACGGGATGAACTACGCGGTTTTGCCCTCAATGAGTTCAACGGGGAGCTTGGTATTCGATTCGGGCTTTTCACCGTTAACAAGAGCGATGATGGATTGCGCCGCGAGCTCTCCGATGCGATCGATATCTTGACGAACGGTTGTTAAGTCAGGCATAAACGTCATAGTGCGGCGGGCGCCATCCGCGCCCACGACCTTAATATCGTCCGGAGCGCTCAAGCCGCGCTGCTTCATCACGTTAAGACAGATAGCCGCCATCGTGTCGTCTCCCGCAAAGATGCCGTCAATATCGGGGTTCTCATCGAGGATCTTCGCAACGACCGCACTCTTTTCGTCATCGGACTTAACGAACTCGACCTCACGGACAAGCGCGGGCAAACCGGCCTGCTCCACAACATCGTGGTAGGCATCGGTACGCTTATTGGCAGGCATGCGCATGCGGCTATTGTTGCGCAGGCACAAGATGCGCGAACACCCGTCATCAATCAGGCGACGCGTGGCAAGTTCGCCGATGCCATAGCTGTCGCTCGCAATCTGAACAGAGGTCTCGCCAAGGTCGCAGTCGATACCAACCAGACTCAAGCCCATCTCGGCATACGCCTCGGCACCGATATTAAGCGAGTTGACGATGACGCCATCAACCATATTGCGTCGAAGCATGTCGATATAAGAGCGCTCAAGCTCGGGTCGATTGGCGCTATTGCACAGCAGCATCTTAAAACCGTTTTCGGCCAGGGTATGCTCAATGACTTGAACCACTTGGGCATGAAACGGACTGCTGACATAGGGGACGATCATACCGATAAGATTCAGGCGACCGTTGAGCATGGCACGAGCGATATCGTTGGGCGTATAGTTGATGCGCTTCATCGCGGCATGGACCTTATCGCGGGTCTCTTGGCTAATATAGCCACGATTATTAAGCACACGAGATACCGTAGTAGGCGAAACCCCCGCCACCGCTGCAACTTCCTTGATGCCAGGCTTAGCCGTATCCTTAGAACGAGCACTCTCGCGAGCCATAGCACCCTCCCCCATCAACATGTCATACGTTTACATACGAACAAAGCATACCCCAACAAGAGCGGGAAGACGGTAACAGTACAAGTAAGTAAACGACTCATCCAAATAATTAGGAGAGTTCCGCCTAAAGGGTGACTACACAGGACCCCCGCCGGGGCTGTTTGGGCTACCTCCCAAAACATTCCGCAGGACGCAAAGAGGCTCGCCGCACGAAGTGCGCAGCGAGCCTCTTTGCATGTCCGAGGACACCAATTTAATTTAGCGTGGTTCCCTAAAGGACGACAACGCAGGAGACCCGGCAAGGCCGGGAGCACTTTGTCTCGCAAACATTCCGCAGCCGCGAAGCGGCGAGGACGTTTGAGAGGCAAAGTGCGTAGGCCTTACCGGGTCTCCGGTGGGAGTTGAGTCCCTTTAGAACTTGTCGTGGAAGGTACGCGCAATGACCTCGTCCTGCTGCTCCTTGGTGAGCGTGTGGAAGTTCACGGCATAGCCGGAAACGCGGATGGTCAGCTGCGGATACTTCTCGGGGTGAGCCTGAGCGTCGAGCAGCGTCTCACGGTTGAAGACGTTGATGTTCAGGTGGTGGCCACCCTTCTCGGCGTAAGCGTCGAGCATGTGGACCAGGTTATCGGCCTGAGTCTCGGAAACTTCAGAAACCTTCATAATGTGTCTCCTTCGATCGATAGACGCCGGCCGAAACCGGCGCGCTAATCAGTAATCGTTATTGTTAGTATAGCACTAACAATAGTTACTCGCCCAGCTGATCAAGGTCGATATCGCCAAAGAACACCTGGTCCTCCTTGCCGAGCGCACTCGGGATGATGGAGAAGGTGTTGGAGATGCCGTCCTGAGCATCGCGGAACGGGAGCTTGGAAACCGAAGACAGCGAAGCGATGGCGCCGTGGCTATCGCGCTTGTGCATGGGGTTAGCACCCGGGGCGAACGGCTGGCCAGCCTTGCGGCCGTCGGGCGTGGAGCCGGTCTTCTTACCGTACACGACGTTGGAGGTAATGGTCAGAACCGAGGTCGTAGGCACGGAGTTGCGGTAGGTATCGTTCATGCGGATGTACTCCATGAACTGGTGCACAACGTCGTGAGCGATCTGGTCGACGCGGTCGTCGTCGTTACCGTACTTGGGGAACTCGCCCTCGGTCTCGAAGTCGACGATGATGCCGTTCTCATCACGGACGGGGTGAACCTTGGCGTACTTGATGGCGGACAGGGAGTCAGCCACGACGGAAAGGCCAGCGATGCCCGTAGCGAACCAGCGGTGCACGTGCTTGTCATGCAGAGCCATCTGGATACGCTCGTAGCAATACTTGTCGTGCATGTAGTGAATGATGTTCAGCGAGTTGACGTACACGCCAGCGAGCCACTTCATCATGTCGTTGTACTTGGCCACAACGTCGTCGTAATCGAGCGTATCGCCCTCGACGGCGCGATACTTGGGGCCGACCTGCTTCTTGGAGACCTCGTCAACACCGCCGTTGAGTGCGTACAGCAGGCACTTGGCCAGGTTGGCACGGGCGCCGAAGAACTGCATCTCCTTGCCGATGCGCATGGAGGACACGCAGCAGGCAATACCGTAGTCGTCGCCATGATAGACGCGCATGAGGTCGTCGTTCTCGTACTGGATCGAGGAGCTGGCGACAGAAGTCTTGGCGCAGAACTTCTTGAAGTTCTCGGGCAGACGGGTCGACCACAGAACGGTCATGTTGGGCTCGGGGCTGGTGCCCATGTTCTCGAGCGTGTGCAGGTAGCGGTAGCTCATCTTGGTAACGAGCGTACGGCCGTCGACACCCATGCCGCCGATGGACTCGGTGACCCACTGCGGGTCGCCGGTGAACAGGGCCTGGTACTCAGGGGTACGGGCAAACTTGACCATGCGAAGCTTCATGATGAAGTGATCCACGAACTCCTGGATCTGCTCCTCGGTGAAGGTACCGTTGGCAAGGTCGCGCTCAGCGTAGATGTCGATGAACGTAGAGGTACGGCCGATGGACATGGCAGCGCCGTTCTGCTCCTTGACGGCAGCAAGGTAGGCGAAGTACATCCACTGGATGGCCTCCTGCGTGTTGGTAGCAGGGTTGGAAATGTCGAAACCATAGGTCTCGGCCATCATCTTGAGCTCGCCGAGGGCGCGGATCTGCTCCTGCAGCTCCTCACGATCGCGGATGTTGTCGGCGGTCATGACCGTCGGGGTGGAAGCCTTCTGGGCCTCCTTGTCCTTGATCAGGTAGTCGACGCCGTACAGGGCAACACGACGGTAGTCGCCGATGATGCGGCCGCGGCCATAGCCATCGGGCAGACCGGTGATGATGTGAGCCGAGCGGCAAGCACGCATCTCGGGAGTGTAAACATCGAAGACGCCAGCGTTGTGGGTCTTACGCTCGAAGGTGTAGCGCTCGACAACGTTCTCGTCGACCTTATAGCCGTGCTGGCTGGCAGCCTGACAAGCGATGCGGATACCACCGTTGACGTGCAGCGCGCGCTTGAGCGGCTTGTCAGTCTGGAGACCGACGATGGTCTCCTTCTCGCGGTGGGCGTTATCGATGTAGCCAGCGGGGTGGCTCACGATACCCGTGACGATCTTGGTGTCCATATCGAGGACACCACCCTGCTCGCGCTCCTTAAGCAGCAGGTCGAGAACCTCGCCCCACAGCTCCTTGGTACGCTCGGTCGGACCGACGAGGAACGACTCGTCGCCCTCGTAGGGGGTGTAGTTCTTCTGGATGAAGTCTCGGACGTCAACTTCTCCCGTCCAGATGCCTTCCTTGAAGCCTTCCCATGCCTCCTGCATTGTGTAACCACGCTCCTAGTTACGTGTAATGCGGCGCTCTCTCACACCGCTGCTTATTGAATTCTTGAATGTTCGGCTTGCACTACCGGCTTCTTCCGTTCTTCACCACACGTCGGTGCAGGGAAAAACGTTTGTCCACCTTGGAACTACAACCCAAAACCCAAGATTTCACCCGTCTGAGAAGGATAACATAGCGACCCTCTCCATCTGGGCTGTTATATGTTTCTTTTTTTATATCATAATGGCGTTTTTTACAAACCCGCAGGAAATGCGCGCGCGAACAACTACCGTTCACCGATTTGTATGTTATTTTTCCTTGCCTTTGTACGACGTTCGCTCTAGCTGTTATGCCAGCTTTAGCAGGGTAAAGTGTCTCAGAGACCCTACAGAAACTGCAGGGCGGCCACGGGATCCCCCGTGGCCGCCCTGTGGCGTAGCTAGTTTTTAGCTTTGATTGCCGCTTGGCATTAGGCGGCTGCGGCGGCCTTGTCGGTCGTTGCCTTGCTATTGCCGTTGCCCTGGCCCTCAAAATGCTTGTAGCACCAGCTGGTGACCAGCGGGGTCAAAATAGCCGTCACGATTGCGCAGGCTGCAACCTGTGCCGTAGCCGTCGCGAGCACGGCGCCGCCGTACATGGCCCCGTTGACGCTTGCCATGGCAGCAGGCGTGGCCACATTGGCTCCGGCGCAGCTCGAAATGGCCGCACCTGCGACACCCGTACCACCCGTGAGCTTATCGACCGCGATGACGGGAATTGCAAAGACCACCGAGCAGATCACGCCGAGCAGAATACCGGGGAGACCGCCATTAATGAGCTGGCCAAAGGTCATGGTCGAGCCCATGGCAAAGAAGACGAGCACGATGACGGCGGAAAGTGCCGGTGCCATCATCTTCTTAAAGCTCGGGAAGAGGTTGCCCAGAATAATGCCGACGACGATCGGCAGGATGGCGCCCACGAGCGACCAGCCGATCGGAGCCTGACCGGCAGCGCCGAGCACGATCATCGTGACCGGAGGGCCGACAACCAGCGTGGTGATGGCGACGGCGCCACGCTCGGCCTCATTGCCCATGGTGCCCATAAGACCAGCGTACATAGCGTTGTTGGCGCCGGTGCAAGCCGCCAGCATCACCATGGCAGAGATGCCAAACAGGTTGTCGTTGAACACATAAAGGATGAGCAGCGACACGGCAACGACCACGATCTGCTTGACGGCGATGATGATGGCGCCGCGTGCAGCGGCGGCAGGAGCGCTCTTAAACGAAATCGTCGTACCGACGATGAGCAAAAAAGCGCCCACGAGCGGGCCTGCGCCCTGCTGGGTCATACCAAGCGTAAAGCTGCCGAGCGTTTTGAACAGGTCGGGGAATAGCGTGTTGAGCAGGCAGCCCAGCAAAAGCGGCACCAAAATATTGGCACCCGGGATGGAGGACATCTTAAAGAACGGCTCCTTTGCCGCCGGCGCCTCCACCGCAGTCGATTCACTCATATATATCTCCTTTGGATGCATGCGAATCGTAGCCGCACGCGCCTATGTCAGAAAGAAGGCGACGGTCCCGAGTCGCAGGAGCCGTCGCCGAATAATCATCGCGGGGTATTACCCGTCCAGGACGATGCCGCCGTCGCAGTCACCGATCTCGCCGTTCACGAAGCTGGCGAGGTCGGAAGCGAAGAACAGCACCATCTGCGCAGGCTCGCTGGCCTGGGCAGCGCGGCCCAGAGGAATACCGTTGATGATGCGCTGAGAGTTCTCGTCAGAGAGAATCGAGGTCATATCGGTCAACGTGAGCGACGGGCACACGGCGTTGCAGCGAACGCCAAACTTGCCGCCCTCCTTGGCGACCGCCTTGGTAAGGCCGTTGACACCGGCCTTGGAGCTCGCGTAGGCAGCGGTGCCAAGCAGGCCGCCGCCGATCTTGCCAGCAACGGAGCTCACGTTGACGATAGTGCCGGCATGCGCCGCCTTAAAGTGCGGGTACACGGCGTTCATCATAGTGAAGGTACCGTTGAGGTTGATATCGATAGTGCGGCGCCACTCGGTGTCATCGATCTCGTCGAACTTCTTGGTGCTGATGACGCCAGCGCAGTTAATCAAGATGTTGGTTTGCGGCAGGTCCGTAAAAATCTGCTCGACGGTCTCGCGCGCCTTGGGCGCATCGGCGACATCGAGCTGATAGAACTTGTTGCCCTCGCCAAGCTCGGCCACTGCGGCCTCGCCCTTAGCAGCGTTCCTTGCGATGAGCGCGACGTGTCCGCCGCCCGCGACGATGCCCTTGGCGATCTCGAGGCCAATGCCCTGAGTGCCACCCGTGACAATCGCGGTCTTACCCGTGAAGTCAAATGCCATGACTCCATCCCCCTTTATGTAAGGTGTCTCCTTGCGGGAAGTTGGAGCATCGCACGTGGCGATTATATGAGTCCCAGTCGTCATGGTGGTGACAACCCCTCGCCTAACCGCGGGCATAATAGTTCTTTGAAACGCTTCAGCAATTGAATGATTTTAAGTCTTAATGAGCTCTTAATATTGCCTAGCGGCCAAGTAGATTTTTGGGACATGCCTAGAAATCCACCGAATGGGATGGTTGAGCGGGTGTATCATCTTCCACCGAAAATAGTTTCTAGTGTTAGGGGTTTTCGGTGGAAGATACCGATTTCCATGAGCTTGGGCGTCAGCTCTTTACCGAGTTTGGCAGCATGCACCAGCGCGTTTCGCGCTTTGCCGACCAGGCTCTGGGTGGCGAGATGGCCGTCATGCGCGCCCTCATGCGCGCCGGCGGCTCGCTCACGCCGAGCGAACTCGCTGATCGCGCCTGGGTCTCGAGCGCCCGCATCGCCAATATCCTGCGCGCCCTCGAGGCCAAGGGCTGGGTCGAGCGCGAGCACTCAAAGACCGACCGTCGTCGCGTACACGTCACGGTGACCGACAAAGGATTCCAGGTTATCGAAATCAAACGTCGGGAATTCGAGGACCGCACCGCGGCCTTCCTCGAGCAGCTTGGCGAAACAGATACCCAAGAGATGGTGCGCCTTCTTAGACGTGCCAACGAAATTATCGACCGCAATCAAGAAAGGAGAGATGCCGAGTGAGGATTCTCAAGCTCTTTAAAAAACATATCCTGGCACTGTTCGCAGCTATCGTACTTATCGTAATCAGCTGCAACGCCGATCTGGCGCTGCCTACCTATATGAGCGACATCGTCGACGTGGGTGTGCAGCAAGGCGGCATCGCGTCGCCCGTACCCGACACCATCCGCGCCGAATCGCTCGACGACCTCGAACTCTTTATGAGCGCCAAGGACGCCAAGGCTGTGGAGGCCGTGTTTAGCAAGGCTGACAAAAACGACATTCGAACGTACGAGGGCACCGAGGAAGAGCGTGCCGATGGAGGCAAGATTGCCGACATTATGAGCCTGCCCGAGACTGTTGTCCTTTCGCTCAACCAGGGCATCGACGCCAACTCCATGGGCGACATGATGGGCTCGTCCAGCGAGAAAGACGACAACGCTGCCCAGGCCATGCCCACCCCCGAGCAAATGGCAGCGATGACGCCCGAGCAGCTCGCCGAGATGCAGCAGAAGGCCGCGGCGGCGCAGAACATGCAAAAGCAGATTGATGCCGACGGCGGTAAGATCACTATGAAGAGCCTGCGCCTGGGTGTCGAGGGCGGTCTGGTAGACCAAAGCAAGCTCGTCGAGGGCGCCAACCAAATGGCGGACAAAATGGGCTCCATGTCGGGCTCCATCGTCACCCAGCGCGCCGTGAGCTATGTACAGGACGAGTACAAGGCGCAGGGCATCGACCCCGCCGACGTGCAGAACGCCTACCTGAGCCGCATGGCGACCACGATGTTTGGACTGTGCCTCGTGTCGCTCGTCGCCACCATCCTGACCGGTGCCGTGGCTTCGCGCACCGCCTGCTCCATCGCCCGCGACCTGCGCCGCGAGACCTTCAACAAGGTTATGCACTTCTCGCCGGCCGAGGTGGGCAAGTTTAGCCAGGCCTCGCTCATCACCCGCTGCACCAACGACATTCAGCAGATCCAGATGGCCGCAACTCTGTTTATCCGCATGTGTCTGATGGCCCCCGTCATGGGCATCGTCGCCGTCATGCGCGTCCTGGCCAACCATACCGGCCTGGAGTGGACCATCGCCGTTGCCATCATCGCGGTCTCGGCCGTCGTCGGCGTGCTTATGGGCCTCACCATGCCCAAGTTCAAAAAGATGCAAAGCTTTGTTGACCGCGTGAACCTTACCGCCCGCGAGCTGCTCGACGGCCTTATGCCCATCCGCTCGTTCAACCGCGAGGAACATGAACTCGAGCGTTTTGACAAGGCATCGCTCGACCTGATGACCACGCAGCTCTACACCAACCGCGCCATGAGCTTTATGATGCCGCTCATGATGCTCGTCATGAACTGCATCACCGTGCTCATCGTCTGGTTTGGTGCGCAGGGCGTGTCCGACGGCGTGATGCAGGTCGGCAACATGATGGCGTTTATCTCCTACACCATGCAGATCGTCATGGCGTTTATGATCCTCACCATGGTTTCGGTCATCCTGCCCCGTGCCGAGGTCGCAGCCGAGCGCGTGGAAGAGGTCATCACTTGTCCCACGAGCATCAACGACCCTGCCTCGCCCAAACTGCCCGCGGCCAGCTCGCCGCGCGGTGAGCTCACCTTCCGCGACGTGAGCTTCCAGTATCCCGATGCCCGTGCCGACGTCATCAGCGGCGTGAACTTCACCACGCATGCCGGTCAGATGCTCGGCATCATTGGCTCCACGGGCTCGGGCAAGTCCACGCTCGTGCAGTTGATTCCGCGCCTGTACGACGTCACGGGCGGCAGCATTTCGCTTGACGGCGTCGACGTGCGTGACATGACCCTCTCTGAGCTGCGCCGCCGTATCGGTTATATTCCGCAGCAGGGTCGCCTGTTCTCGGGCACCGTCGAGAGCAACCTTAAGTTTGCCGGCGACATGGTAAGCGATGATGACATGCGCCAAGCCGCGCGCATCTCACAGGCCGAGGACTTTATCGCCGAGCGCGAGGGCGGCTACGACTCCCCCATCAGCCAGGGCGGCTCCAATGTTTCGGGTGGTCAGCGCCAGCGCCTGGCCATCGCCCGCGCGTTGGCCAAAAAGCCCGAGGTCGTGGTTTTCGATGATTCGTTTAGCGCCCTCGACTACAAGACCGACGCGCGCCTACGCGAGGAGCTGGCCAAAAACGTTACCGACGCCGCGCTCGTGGTCGTAGCCCAGCGCATCGCGACCATCATGCACGCCGACCAGATCATCGTGCTCGACGACGGCCACGTAGTGGGCACCGGCACGCACGAGGAGCTGCTGCGCAGCTGCCCGGCGTATCTGGAGATCGCACAGTCGCAGCTTTCCGCCGAGGAGCTGGGGCTTACCCAAGAAGAAATTGCAGCCGTTATGGAAGGAGGCGAGCGCTAATGGCAGACGAGACCAAGACCCAAATTCCCAAGCCCACCCGTCAGCGTGGACCCATGGGCCGCATGGGCGGCATGCGTCGCGGCGAAAAGGCCAAGGACTTTAAGGGCACCATGAGGCAGCTGCTCGGCTATATCGGCCAGCACAAGATTGCCGTGTTTGCCGCCGTCGCCTTTGCCGTGTGCTCGGTCATCTTTAACATTGTGGGACCCAAGGTGCTCGGCCAGGTTACGACCAAGCTGTTCGAAGGCCTGGTCGCCAAGGTCAACGGCACCGGCGATGTCGACTTTAGCTGGATCGCCAAGACGCTCGGCTTTTTGCTCTGCCTGTACCTGGCGAGCTCTATCTGCAGCCTCATCCAGGGCTGGCTCATGACCGGCGTCACGCAAAAGATTTGCTACCGCATGCGCAAGGAGATCGCCGCCAAGATTGCCGTCGTGCCGATGAGCTACTTTAACGGTCACAGCAAGGGCGATGTGCTCAGCCGCATCACCAACGACGTCGATACGCTCGGCCAGTCGCTCAACCAGAGCGTGACGCAGCTCATCACGTCGGTGACGCAGATTATCGGCGTGCTCGTCATGATGCTTTCGATCAGCCTGCCGCTTACCGGCGTCACCGTGCTCACGCTGCCGGCCGCCGCGATTATCTTGACCGTGATGATTCACTTCTCGCAGCCGTACTTCCGCGAGCAACAGCAGGTTCTGGGCGCCGTCAACGGCATTATCGAGGAGGACTTTGCCGGCCAGAACGTCATTCAGGTGTTCGACCGCGCCGAGGCCTCGATTGAAGAGTTCGACCGTCAAAACGACCGCCTCTTTATTAGTGGCTGGCGCTCGCAGTTCCTGTCGGGCCTGATGATGCCGCTTATGAGCTTGGTGGGCAACATGGGCTACGTGGGCGTCGTCGTGGTGGGCGCGCAGCTCGCGCTGACCGGCAATGCCACGCCCGGCGACATCCAGAGCTTTATCCAGTACGTTCGAAACTTTACGCAACCCGTGCAGCAGCTGGGCAACGTGAGCAACACGATGCAGTCGATGGCTGCCGCTACCGAGCGCGTCTTTGAGTTCCTGGCCGCGCCCGAGGAGGAGCAGAAGGCCGACGCGCAGATTCCCGAGAAGCGCCCCGGCCACGTGGAGTTTGACCATGTCAAGTTTGGCTACACGCCCGACAAGACCATCATCCACGACTTTAGCTGCGAGGCTAAGCCCGGCCAAACCATTGCCATCGTCGGCCCCACCGGCGCCGGCAAGACCACGCTCATCAAGCTGCTGCAGCGCTTCTACGATGTGGACGACGGCTCGCTGCGTGTCGAGGGCGTCGACGTGCGCGACTGGGACCGCGCGGCGCTGCGCGGCGAGTTTGCCATGGTGCTGCAGGACACCTGGCTGTTTAACGGCACCATCCGCGAGAACATCCGCTACGGACGCCCCGATGCGACCGATGCCGAGGTCGAGGCCGCCGCACGCGCCGCACGCTGCGACCACTTTATCCATACGCTCGCCGGCGGCTACGACTTTATGATCAACGAGGAGGGCACTAACCTGTCGCAGGGTCAGCGCCAGCTCGTGACCATCGCCCGTGCCATTTTGGCCGACCGTCCGGCGCTGATTTTGGACGAGGCGACCTCCAACGTTGACACTCGTACCGAGGAACTTATTCAGCGTGCCATGGATGCGCTGATGCAGGGCCGCACCAGCTTTGTTATCGCACATCGCCTGTCCACGATTCGCAACGCCGACGTGATCTTGGTGATCCGCGACGGCGACATCGTCGAGAAGGGCACACACGACGAGTTGCTCGCCCAGGGTGGCTTCTACGCCGACCTGTACAACTCGCAGTTCGACGAGGCGGCGTAGATACGGCCGCAGAGAAATGATGACGCCCGAGAACGGGGGCGCAGGACAACCTGCGCCCCCGTTTTGTGTCCTTCGAGCCTCGAAACGCCTTCCCTAGGACCTGATTGACGGCGCTTTCCAGACCCCGTGGGCAAAAAAGGACAAATATGAGTACTGTTACCTTTTTAGTAACAGCAAAAACAGCTCTAAACGACCTCTTTGCGGCCTATATATGCCTTCAAATTGATCTAAATGCTCATTAGCATGCTTCTATGTGCCAACTTTAATGAATATATTTACTGTTGTGTATATTATCTTGTAATGTCGATATGATACTACGCTAGCAACAGTACTCATATTTGGCATTTTTTGGCCACTGGGTACTCCCCGGGGAATCGGCGGCAGGCTTAGGGTCCCTCACGGCGTCATCCCATCCTGGTGAGCGCCAACGTTTACCCAGATAAAACCGACCAAAATAAACCTGTCCCTTTTTGGTAGGTTTCGGGGTGACAAGGGCTTGCACTTTAGCGTGCGACAGCGGATAATGCCGAGCATTCGACAATACGCTTTTTGCTCTTTCTATAGATTGAGGAGACCCCTATGGCCATGGAATTCAAACGCAGGCTGCCGATCCCCATGGAGATCCGCGAGGAAATGCCGCTTTCTGCCGAGCTTACTGCCAAAAAGCAAGCATTTGACGCCGAGGTCGCCAAAGTCTTTACCGGCGAGGACGCACGCAAGGTGCTTATCATCGGCCCGTGCTCTGCCGACCGCGAGGATTCGGTGCTTGAGTACATGAACCGACTGGCCAAGACCGCCGAGGAGGTCAAGGACAAGCTCATCATCATTCCGCGCGTCTACACCAACAAGCCGCGCACCAAGGGCACCGGCTACAAGGGCCTGCTGCACAACCCCAACCCCGAGGCTCCCGACGACCTGCTCGAGGGCGTCAAGGCCATCCGCCATATGCACCTGCGCGTTATTGAGGAAACGGGCTTCTTCACCGCCGACGAGATGCTCTATCCGTCCAACTACCAATACCTCGTTGACCTGCTGAGCTATGTTGCCGTGGGCGCACGCTCGGTCGAAAACCAGGAGCATCGCCTGGTGTCGAGCGGCATTTCGGTACCCGTTGGCATGAAAAATCCCACTGCCGGCTCTACCACCGTTATGCTCAACTCCATTTACGCCGCGCAGGCGCACCAGAGCTTCATCTTCCGCAACTGGGAGGTCGAGTGCGACGGCAATCCGCTCGCGCACGCCGTTATGCGTGGCTACATCGGTCTCGATGGGCGCACCTACCCCAACTACCACTACGAGCACCTGGAGCGCCTGGCCGAGCGCTATACCGAGCACGCCGGCTACGCCAATCCGGCAGCGGTCATCGACTGCAACCACGACAACTCGGGCAAGCGTCCGCTGGAGCAGTATCGCATTTGCAAGGAGGTGCTCGACAGCTGCCGCCGCAACGAGTCCATCTCCAAGCTGGTCAAGGGCTTTATGATCGAGTCCTACCTGGAGGACGGCAACCAGCCGGTCGACGGCGGTGTCTTTGGCAAGTCGATCACCGACCCGTGCCTGGGCTGGGAAAAGACCGACTACCTCATCCACGAGATCGCGGAACGTATTTAGAGTTACGGCGTTTTACCAAACGCCGTAACGGCTCGACGCTGCAAACCCGCCAGAACGGCAATCTGCCTTTCAGCTTCGACGGCATGACCAAAAGGTCAATGCCGCCTCGCTTCAAGGCACCTTGCTCGCTCTGGCGGGTTTTCGCTGACGTTTTTCGACCTGCATCGTTGCCAGGGTTGGCACCAATGACTAATGCGGTAGCATGCTACGTCGGTCCGATTGATCGGCTGGGTTTTCGAGGTGCCCCAGGTCGCCGCGAAAGAGGAGCGAAGCGTACTTTGGTACGCGAGCGACGGTTTGAGCGGCGAGATGGGGTGCCTCGGAAAGCCAGACGATTAAGCGGACGGTTCCTGCTGCGTAATGCAGTGGATATTTCCGCCACCGAAGACGACCTGCTCGGACTGAACGCCGACGCACTTGTAGACGCCCTCGCCCCAGACCTCGTCGTAGATCTTCTGGAGCGTGTCAACGGCAAGCCGATCGTTCTCGTCGCCGTACTGCGGGACGATAACGCCGTGGTTGGTGACCAGGTAGTTCATGTAGGAGGCGATCAGCGGCTCGTCGGCAACGCGCGGCTCGGCGTTCTCGTCGGCGTCGATGGTGTCGCAGGAAGCCTGGTCCATGAACAGCGGGTTCACAGGCATGCAGAGCTTGTAGACCTTCATCTTGCGGCCCTTGGCGTCAACGGCGTTGGAAAGGGTCTCGTAGACAGCATGGCATTGCTCGTAGAACGGATACTCGGGATCGTCGGTCCAGATGCAGGCCATGACGCCCGGAGCGATGAACGTAGCGACATCATCGATGTGGCCGTTGGTCTCCTCGGGGTCGATGCCCTCCTTAACCCAGATGACCTTCTCGACACCCAGGTAATCCTTGAGGTGCTCGTCCATATAGGCGCGAAGTTCCTCACTCCAGGGCTCAAACTTCTTGTGGAACTTGGGCCAGATGGACTCGGGGTCCTCTTCCTCCTCCAGAACCGCAGAGCAGGTGCGGCCCGGGGAAAGCAGGCACTGGTCGGTCACGACCACGGTACCTTCGCCGTCGACGGTGATGGAACCGCCCTCGAGAATCATGTCATCGGGACGATAACGACGGCAGCCGGAAAGCTCAGCTATCTTAAGGGCGATCTGCTCGTCCTTGTCCCACGGGAAGTACAGGCCGTCGACAAGACCGCCATAAGCGTTGAAGTGCCAGTGGTTGGCGCGCTTATCGCCCTTGCCATTGATAACAAAAGTGGCAGCGGTGTCGCGGAACCAAGCGTCGTCGGTGGTCATCTCGATAACGGTAACGCTCTCGTCTTCCTCAAAGGCGGCCTTGCAGTTGGCGTAGTCGGCCTGGTTGGCGCACATGGTGACCGGGGTGAACTCGGCGATGGCGCGAGCGATGGCGGCATACTGCTTCTGAGCCGGCTTGGCACCATGGGCCCAGGTATCGGTGCGATGGGGCCAGCCCATCCACACGCGATCCTGTGGGGCGAACTCAGCGGGCATAAAGAAACCGTCGGCCTTAGGGGTGGACTCGGACTCGGTGATCGTACGCATAAGATTTCCTCCAAATCGAACGACCGCTTGCTGCGGGCGGGTTACCCGCAGCCTAAAACCAAGAGGTGGCGGACGCCCGTTCCCCGGCAAGGATCGGGGCGCCCGGCGCCGGTTTTCACGGAGTCGCACCGGCAAGCGACGACGTAACCTGGCGCGCGGAGACAAAATGCACGAAGGATACGGAAGAGAGATTGGGGTGGGCGGTGGTTACCAAAGCTATCGCTCACACCCACCCCGGGGAATGGTCAAGTGGCAAGGAGGGTTGGAGCCCCGAATCCGGGTGCTCTAGTCCTCCTCGGACTCCTCAGCGAGGCGCTGAGCAGCCAGCTCGGGAGTGAGACCCTTGTACTCGGTCTCGCGGCCCTTAGCACTGACGACGCGGACAACCTCGCCAATAAGCAAGAGCACGATGAAGATGACAATCATCGGGACCTTATCGCCAATCTCATCGACAGAGAACGGAATCAGCGTTGCAACGATAGCCAGAATCAGCTCGATGCAGGGAATAGCCAGCATGACCTTCATCATGGCGCCCTTAAACGGGAACGTAAAGATACGCTCACGGTTGGGGTCGTTCTTACGAAGGTTGAGGAATGCCGGGAACATCGGGATGTAGGTCAGCAGCAGGAAGACAACGGAGGTACCGAAGAGCATCCAGAAGACACCGTTGGAGATGGCGTCGATGGGAACCAGCTGCAGGCACAGCACCAGGGAGGCAACGATGGCGTTGACCAGGTTGGCGCCGTTGGGCATGTCGTCATCCGAGATCATCGAGGCGAAGACCTTGGGCATGTTGCCATGCTCGGCAGCATAACGAGCAACGGAGTTGACGCCGAAGGACCAGGCAGCCATATTGGCGAACAGCGTGATCAGGAAGGCGATGCAGATGACCTTAAAGATCATGGAATCGCCCACAATAGTCTGGACAGCGTAAATCATGCCGTAGTCGGGATCGATGGAATCGGCCGACACAGCAGCGCCGATGCCAAAGCCAGCGAACAGGTAGATCACGGCGATGGACAGGCCGCCGACGATGATAGCCTTGGGGATATCGCGAGCGGGATCGGCCATATCGTCGGTCATGGTGCAGATGACCTCGAAGCCCATAAAGTTAAAGATGATGATCGACAGGTAGCCGAGCGCGTTGGTGTTGGTGAGCTCGGGCAAGAAGGTGACAGCGGACATATCGTTCGCAAAACCGTTCTCCATGGCGTACCAAATGCCCAAAGCGCCGACGATAACGGCAACGGCGACCTTGATGATGGCGCCGCCGTTCAGGACCCACTCGGAGTCGGCAGCCTTGGAGCGACCCATAAGATAGACAATCCACACAAAGGCAAGGTCGATACCAATCTTGGCAATCAGATTGAACTCGACGCCAAAGACCATGCCCAAAATGTCCGAGAACATAGTAGCCAGCGAGGCAATCCACAGCGGGTAGTTAACCCAGTAGTAGTACGAAATGCGGGCGCCCCACTTGTCGCCCAGGCCATCGCGTACCCAGTCGTAAATGCCACCCTCACCGTCATAGGTTGTGCCGAGCTCGGCAACGACCATGCCATAAGGGAGCAGGAAGGTCAGAATCAGGAAGATCCACCAGAAGAACTGCTGGTTGCCAATGGCAGCAGCAGGTGCGGCGGCCTCGCAAACGAAGACGACGCAGATGATGGTCGAGATGACCGTCAAGAAGGAAAGCTTTTTCTTTCCGTCGCTCATGATGAGCTCCTTCGCTCAGTCTTGGACAAATCGAGGCCCTTAAGATATTAAGGCAATTGCCGGGCCTCGGTGAGCGGGCGACAGGAGACGAGCATCCGCCGCCCGCAGACGCGCTTCTACGATGGAGTTACGCGGTTTTACCAAACCGCGTAACGGCTCGACGCTACAAGCGCCCCTAAGCGGCAATCTGACGTTCAATCGTCGGTCGCGTACCCAAAGTACGCTTCCCTCCTCTTAAATGTCACCTTGCTCGCCTAGGGGCGCTTTCGCTGACTTATGCTCAACTTACGATAATTCCGAGCTAAACGAGTTACTCGCTGTAGCGGGTAGCGATGGCAGCTTGTACCATGCCGGTGCTCATGAGGTAGGTCACCACGAAGTAGCCACCGTATGCTGCCAGGAAGATCGCACAGGTGAGGCCCACGGTGCCGCCGATGCTCATATTTCCGAAAATGCTCACCAGCTCGATGATCACCTTAAGTGCCACAAAGGAGTGCGCCAGGCCCACTGCCAGCGGAAACAGGAAGAACACCGCTTGTTGCGCCATCACCGAATGGCGAATCTGGCGGTCGTCGCAGCCAATCTGTGCCAGCACACGATAGCTGCGGCTGCCGTCGGCCACGTTGGAGAGTTGCTGGATCGACAGAATCGCCGCGCATGCAACGACCAATACAAAGCCGATGTAGATGGCTAGGTAGCTAATCAAGCCGTTCATCTGCGCTGCCTGCGTGTACATCTCGGAGCGTGTGATGAAGGTTCCCCACGACCCCGGCTCCTTGCCGTCAACGAGCAGATTGTCGAGCAGAGTGTATTTAATGCTCTCGTCTGCCTCGGTCGTATCCATCCCCTGTTTGTAGTTAACGAGCAGGCTACTGGAATACGGCTGCAGATTAAGTTGGGACAACAGCTCGTCGGCAACGACGACGGTGCCCGGATTACTACCCATCGCTGAGTTGGCGATGGCCGCAGTGTCCTCGTCCGACTTATCGGTTGCGGGCTTGAGCGTATGCCCGCCCAAGGTAAGGGCATGGCCGCCAGCCATATACTTGGTGTACAGGTCGACCAGCTCGCCGCCCATATCACACGTGAGCAGATACTGGTCGTGACCGATGTGCACCGGCTCCTCGCCCATCATCTGACGCAGTTTGTTGTACTGACTCGCCGGCGTCACATACAGACCCATCGCATCGGCATTGCTACCCCCGAACGCCTTGGGAAGCTTTTCGCCCATGATCTTGCACATCTCACTTGGGGTCACCGAAGGATTCGAGCCGCCAACTGGGTAACTCAGATACGAATCGATCTGCACATGCTCACCGGCAACATCGGCGATATTGACCTTCTTGCCGGTCTCGTCGTTGTTGCCCGCCGACTTGCCCTTACCGTGCCATGCGGGGTACAAATCGACCGTACTATCGGCCAGCACCATGCGATCGGCTTCAGACGGATTGACATACTCTTTGTAGTAGTCGAGCGTATCGGGCGTGTAATAGGCATACGTCTGAGACACGTCAACAGGGTTATAGCGCTCCAGGTTTTCGTTCATCACGTTGGCAATCGACATACCGCACGTCACCGAGGTGATGGCCAAAAACAGGAGCATCGCAATGACGCCCATCGAAAAGCACACCGTGTTGACCTTGGCCGCAAGCTGGCGCACGGTAAACATGTTGAGGCCGCGCCAATACACGCCGCGCAGGCTCTGCAGCAGCTTAATGAGCATGCCCGAGAGTCCCCAGAACAGTGCAAAGGTGCCCACGGTAACCATAGCGGTCGTAATACCAAACTGGTTCATGGCCTCTTGCAGCTTGCTGTCCGTCGCGGTTAGCGGGAACCCATCACGTAGCAGACGGTAATAGGCCACGCCCACAAGCACCACGCCCACGGCAAAGATGGCAATCGCGATCCAGGGGTTGCGTGTCTTGATGCTCTCGTTGCGACGCTCGGCACCCATAAGCTCGATGAGTTTGGTACGACGCACGGCACGAAGGTTCAGCAGTAGCGTGAGCACAAACATTACGAGCATGCAGGCAAGGGTCAGGTTGAACGCATGCACCGAGAAAAAGAAGTGGAAATTGGCGATCTGTGTCTTAAAGAGCGAGGCCGTAAAGAATGTCATGAGCTGGGAGAGTCCCACACCCAGCACAATGCCGACGACAAAGGCCACGACCGATACTATCACGGTCTCGAGCGCCATGATCGTGGCGACGCGCCCGCGCCCCATGCCGAGCACCTGGTACAGGCCAAACTCCTTTTTGCGGCGTTTCATGATGAAGTTATTGGCATACACCATCAAAAAGGCCATAACACCGGCCAAAAAGTACGTCAGGTCGCCGAGCATGCTGCCCATTACCTGCGCCAAGCCCTTTTCATCGATTCCGGCGATGTCAACCTGCATCGAGATGGTGTTAAAGGCATAGAAGACCGTGACGCCCAGGGTGAGCGTCAAAAGGTAGACGAGGTAGTCGCGGCCGGCACGGCGGACGTTGCCCCAAGCGAGTTTACAGAGCATCGGAGCCCTCACCGCCCATCATGGCAACGACCTCCATAATGCGGTCGAAGAACTCTCGGCGGTCGGTGTCGCCGCGGCGCAGCTCGGTGAAGATCTTGCCGTCGCGAATGAACAGCACACGGCTCGTATAGCTGGCGGCAAAGCTGTCGTGCGTGACCATGAGCACCGTGGCGCGCAGGCGGCGGTTGAGGGCCTCCAGGCTCTCGAGCAGCAGGCGGGCGCTCTTGGAATCGAGGGCGCCGGTGGGCTCGTCGGCCATGATCATGGTGGGGTCGGTGACGAGCGCGCGAGCCGCGGCAACGCGCTGCTGCTGACCGCCGGACATCTGGTAGGGATACTTGTCGAGCACCTGGCTGATGGACAGGCGCGCGGCCACATCCTGCACGCGAGTCGAAATCTCTGCCGAGTTTGTGCGGGCGATGGTGAGCGGCAGGGCGATGTTCTCGCGCGCCGTGAGCGTATCGAGCAGGTTGGAATCCTGGAAGATAAAGCCGAGCTCCTCGCGGCGGAACTGCGAAAGCTTAGCCTGCTTCATGCGTGTTACGTCCTGCCCGTTGATGCGGATGGTGCCGCTCGTGGCGCTATCGATGGTCGAGACGCAGTTGAGCAACGTCGACTTGCCCGAGCCCGAGGCGCCCATGATGCCAACGAATTCGGCGCGGTTGACGGTAAAGCTGACGTCGTTGAGCGCGCGGGTCACGTTGCCCAGCGCTCCATATACCTTTTCGAGATGCGCGACCTCCAGTACCGGGGTCGCCATGTGCGTGGTTTGCATACCGAGTCCTTTCTTGCAATTAGTCTACGGCATCTATAGTCGCAAGAAGACGAGTCGGCTACCATCGATATGGCTTACGCTTGCCTTACCGTTGTGTAAGGTACGGGTAGCTAGCCTGTCACGTGTTGATGTTGAGAGAGGACTCCTGTTGAAGACTGTTCATGTTGCCGCTGGGATCATTCGCAAGGAAGGATCCGACGAGCTGCTTGCCGTGCAGCGCGGCTACGGCAACATGCAGGGACTATGGGAGTTTCCCGGCGGCAAGCTCATGCGCGGCGAGACACCCGAAGACGCCGTGCGCCGCGAGCTCATGGAAGAGCTGCAGGTAAAAGTCACCAACCTGCGCGATTTTTACACCGTTGAGTACGACTACCCCGATTTTCATCTCTCCATGGAGTGCTACTACTGCTCGCTGGCCGATGAATCTGATGAGCCCCAGAAGCATGACCGCCAACTCGATATCCGCTGGATTCCGCGCACCTCGCTTGCCACGGTGGAATGGATGCCCGCCGACAAGGGGCTTATCGATGCTCTGATTGAGTTGAAGGAAGATCGGCTTGAGGCAAGCGCCGCCGATGACGCCGCGCCCAACACAGCCGACGAGCCTGTTACCAAACCCAAGCGCAAAGCCAAGCGCCGCACCAAAAAGCGCCCCAAGCCCGGCCTGCTCGACGGCATCGATACCTCGGACCTTTCCGCCGACGAGCGCGAACTGGTCCGCCGTCGCGCCGCCATCAAAAAGTCCATGAAGGGCAACAAGCGCGCCAACACCAAGCCCGAGCTGCTCGTTCGCCAGCGCCTGCGCGCCGCGGGCCTTACGGGTTATCGCTTGGAATGGAAGGTACCCGGCAAACCCGATATCGCCTTTCCCGGGCGCAAGATCGCCATCTTCGTCAACGGCTGCTTTTGGCACCGCTGCCCCAAGTGCAACCCTAGCCAGCCCAAGCGCAACGTTGAGTTTTGGGAGGCAAAGTTCCGTCGCAACGTCGAGCGCGACCGCGCTGCCGTGGCAGCACTCACTCAAATGGGCTGGACGCCCATAACCATCTGGGAATGTGAGCTCAAGAAGGACCGCATCGATGCCACCATGGAAAAGGTCATCGAGCAGGTGCGCGCCGCAGAGCCGCAGCGCCAGGAACGAGCCGTCCACACGCCCCACACAGGCGAGCCACATCCGCGCCACAAACCTTAGAAAGCCCTTAAGCTCAAAACCTTTCAAGAGTGTTATGCAATAGCTTTGACCTGCAGTTTCATGGTTACATCAAACCTGATTAAGCCTTTCTTTAGCGCTTTCTTATCTGCACTCGCGGCATAATACTGCCAACGCACGGGGCCTAGCAGCACGCCCCGTGCGCAACCTTTTGGTGGACATCGAGGAGGCCGCATAAGCATGCATTCTTCCAATGACGCAGCACAGCAGCCATCCCTAAAACATGCAGACCTTTTCTCCTTCCCCCCGACACAGAGAAACGGCCTCCTCGACTCCCCAACTCCCAAACCCAAACGCTCTGCAGACCAACACCTCAACCTGCAGACATCCTTCGAAAAACTCCAAGCCTCACTAGACCAGGCATTCCCCAACCAAGCCCGGGCATACTAATCCCCCATCAACAAAGAAGCCCTAACGCCCCACCCATTTCCGCCCCAACGCCACAAGGGCGATCGAGCAGGACGGCTTGGGCGGGTCCCCGTACTTAGTTTCCAAAATCATTCCGCAGCGCGAAGGCCCCCGTTGCCAACGCTTCGAAGAAGCGAGGCAACGGGGGCCTTCATGCGCGAGGACGTTTTGGAAACTAAGTACGGGGACCCGCCCAAGCCGTCCGGTGGGATCAGAGTACCCTTGCTGTTACTCTGCTTTGCCCACAGAGTTGAGGTTGGTCATGCGGATCTTAACCAGCTCGGTGATCTCACGCATGCCCTCCTTGGCCGGCTTCTTGGGATCGAAGCAGGCGGGGTTCTCGGCCATGTAGGCCATGAAGCCCTTGGTGTAGGCCTGACGCAGCTCGGTGGCGTAGTTAACCTTGCAGATGCCGTTCTTCACAGCCTCGGCAACCTGCTCATCGGGCACACCGGAGGTGCCGTGCAGGACCAGCGGCACGTCGACGGCGTCGCGGATGGCCTTGACCACGGACTGCTCGATGTGCGGATCGCTCGTGTACACACCGTGGCTGGTGCCAACGCCAATTGCGAGGGAGGTGCAGCCGGTACGCTCGACGAACTCCTTGGCCTCGGCCGGATCGGTGTAGGGGCTCTCGCCCTCAACCGCGGGACCGTCGTCCTCCTTGCCGCCAACCTTACCGAGCTCAGCCTCGACGGGCACGCCCATGGCGCGGCCAGCGTCGGCGACGGACTTGGTCAGGGCGATGTTGTCCTCGAAAGACTCGTGCGAACCGTCAATCATGACAGAGGTGTAGCCAGTGCGGAAAGCCTGCATGCAGCGGTCATAGCCATCGCCGTGATCGAGGTGCAGAGCGACGGGCACGGAAGCGCGCTCGGCGGCAGCCTTGACCATGCCGTAGAAGTAGTCCAGACCAGCGGTCTTGATGGTGCCCGGGGTGGTCTGCATGATGACGGGGGACTTGGTCTCCTCGGCAGCAGCCAGAACGGCCATAACAAACTCGAGGTTCTCAACGTTGAACGCGCCGACGGCGTAGTGGCCGGCCTGAGCGTCCTTGAGCATCTTTTCGGTGGTAACAAGTGCCATGAGCGTTTGCTCCTCTCCCTCGCCCGCATCTGGACATCGGGCGTAGTTGTTCACAAGGCGTTTTACCTTGCGTTTTACTGCGCTCATTGTATGAAATTCAGCGGCTTTGCACGTGCGAGATATTGAGCCCATGCAGGTCAATACCGTCGTTTTTGAAAAGTAAACGGAAGGAATTGGAGCCGAGTGGGCGTGTTCGATATTGAATTTTGGGCGTTGAGCGTCTTTCTTTTATAGAAAAGATAAGTAATCGAAAGGCGTTTTCTTACTCAAAAAGAAAATGAACGAAAATAGAGTCAACACAATTCCTGCAAATTTAGCCGAGAATGGAGCAAGTATGGCCCAAGCCACCAACCGTGCCTTTGCCGACGAACGCCGTACCGCCATTTTGGAAATGCTCGATCATAATGCCTCGGTGCAGGTAGCAGAAATCGCCCAGACCTTTGGCGTGTCCTCCGTCACCGCCCGCGCCGACCTGGACGCGCTCGCCGAAGCAGGCAAGCTGCGCCGCACGCATGGTGGCGCCGTATCGCTCCACAAGCGTCTGACTGTTTCCACGCAGGATCGCCGCATCAATGTCAACGTCGCCGCCAAGCAGGCCATCGCGCAAAGCGCCATCGAGCTCGTCAATGACGGCGACACGCTGCTCGTTGACTCGGGCACCACGGCGCTCGAGTTCGTCCGGCTCCTCGATCAGCGCGACGGCATCACCGTTATCACGGCCGACATTACCATCGCCGATTACATCGACGAAAGCATGCCCTCGGTCGATGTCGTCATGCTGGGCGGGGCGCTGCGCAAAGGTCATCGCTATCTGTACGGCCCACTTACCATGCAGGCGCTCCAAATGGTCCACGCCGATCTTGCCGTCATGTGCCCCGGCGCCTTTGTCTCCAGCTGCGGCTTTACGACCGACTTTCCCCAGATGGCCGAGACTAAAACGGCTATGATCGCCGCGGCCCATCAAAGCGTCGCCCTCATGGACGCCAGCAAGGTTAACGGACGCGGCATGTACCGCTTTGCCGAGCTGACCGATGTCGACGCCATCGTGATGGACCGAGACTCCGAAGGCGCCGTCGCCACCTCAATCGCCAAGACCGCCGACGGCGCACGTCCAGCACTCATCATCGCCGCCAACTAAATAAAAACCACCACAAAGGTGCCTGTCCCCTTTGTGGTGGTTGTGATGGCTGAGCGTCAAAAGTGAGCGTGTCGCTACTTGGACAGCTCGTCGGCGAGGGCCTCGATCTGGGCGCGCGAGGCTTCGTTGAGCGAGCCCAGCACAGTCACCTTGTTCTGCGTCAGGGTGATGTCCTTCATGCCCTCGAGCTCCTTGGTCATAACCTTGGCAGCCGCGGGTGCCCAAGAGCCGGCCTCGACGAGCGCCACCGTACGGTTCTGGTAGGCGTGCTCGGCGAGCGTATGGATGAAGGTGCTCATGCACGGGAAGATCTCGCCCTGATAGGTGATGGAGGCGAGCACCAGACGGTCGTAGCGGAACGCATCCTCAACGGCCTCGGCCATGTCGTCACGAGCCAGGTCAAAGACGGAGACCTTCTGGCCGCGAGCCTCAAGCGCAGATGCGAGCTCCTCGACGGCAGCCTTCAGATGCCCGTACACGCTCGCATAGGCAATCGTGATACCCTCGTCCTCGGGCTGATAGCTCGACCAGGTGTTGTAGGTATCGAGGTAATAACCCAGGTTCTCGGTCAGTACGGGGCCGTGAAGCGGGCAGATGATCTGGATGTCCAGGTCGGCGGCCTTCTTGAGCACGGTTTGCACGAACTTGCCGAACTTACCGACGATGCCAAAGTAGTAGCGACGCGCTTCGCAAGCCCAGCCTTCCGGGTCCTCGATGTCGTTGGCGCCGAACTTGCCAAAGCCGTCGGCACTAAAGAGCACCTTGTCGGTAGACTCGTAGGAGAAAAGCACCTCGGGCCAGTGCACGTTGGGGGCGCCGACAAAGGTCAGGCTGTGGCCGCCCAGGTCGAGCACGTCGCCCTCTTTGACGACCATCTTACGCTCGGGGTAGTCGGTGCCAAAGTAATTGACCATCATGCGGAAGGCGCCCATGCTGGCTACAATCTGTGCCTGGGGGTAGCGCTCCATAAAGGCGGCGATGCCAGCAGAGTGATCGGGCTCCATGTGATGGATAACCAGGTAGTCGGGCGTACGTCCATCGAGCGCGGCCTCGAGGTTGCCAAGCCACTCGTCAACAAAACCACCGTCGACCGAATCGGCAACAGCGATCTTTTCGCCCAAGATAACGTAGCTGTTGTATGCCATACCGTTCTCAGACACATCGTACTGGCCCTCGAACAGGTCAATGTCGTGATCGTCGACGCCAACGTAGCGGATATCCTTGGTGATCTCCATCAGGCAAAGCCTCCTAGATAGACAAAATAACCCGTCTATCATAGCACTCGGCTGCATCCCAACAGCTATCTGCCGGCATCCTTACCGATTGTTATTGAAATGCGATAAATCGCCGTTTATCAGCATAAACTATGCGCGCGGTATCGCCGTGCTATGTCGAATGATGAGTTGGCCGGGAATACGAATGGCAACGGTTTTGCCCGCCGTACCCGCCTCGGGAACCGCATGCTCGAATACCTCGCGTCCGCGCTGATGCAGATCGAATCGCACGGTCGTGAGCTCGTTATGCGCGACAAAATCATCGAGTGAATCGTCGACTCCCACCACGCTCACGTCCTCGGGCACGCGCAGGCCGCTATCGCGCAGCGCAGCAATCGCGCCATTTGCCATCTGGTCGTTTGCCGCATAGATTGCCGTCATGGTGCGGTCGTGCTCTACCAGGTACCTGCCGGCCTCGTAACCGCTGTTGGCAGACCAATCGCCTTCGAGTGGTTCGGCCATTTTGATATGCCTGCGCTCGAGAGAATCTCTCCAACCAGCCCGGCGGAACTGTTCGTCGACCGAGAAGGACGGACCGCCGATAAAGCGAATTTGCTTGTGACCCAGCTCAAACAGATGATCCATAAGCAGTAGAGAGCAACCATAGTGGTCAGAGTCGACCGTGGTTACCCGCGGATGAGCATACATGGTGACGATGACCGTGCCGATACCCGGCAGAGGCTCAAACGTCTCAAAGTCGGGCGCCAGTCGACTCATGCCGATGATGATGCCATCCACCGGCAGCGCTGCCATGCGGCGAGTGGCCTCGGCAAGCGAAAACTCCTCGGTCTTGGACATCTCGACCAGCGTTATAGCACAACCGCGCTCGCGGGCCGCACTGGCAATCCCGTCGATCATCGTCAGGTTACCGAACTTGGTGACGTCGTTAACGCACAGCCCGACCGAATGGTAACGGCCGTCGCGCAGGGAGCGGCCAGCATAGCTCGGACGGAAACCGAGCTCCTGCATGGCTGCCTGCACGCGCTGACGTGTCTGCTCGTTCACGTTGGGCAATCCGTTGGCAACGCGCGAAACCGTCTGCTGCGAAACACCGGCAGCGCGGGCAACGTCGGCCATGGAAACCGGACGCAAGCCCGTGTCGTTGGAAGGGCGCCTTGCCACAAAATCACCTTCGCTCCTGTAGGAAGCCTAAACACCCCATGCGAAATTGCAGGTCACACGGGAGGCTTTGTTATCTATCGATAATGTTAACGTACTCTACTATACCTATCAGCAGTTATGCAGCGTCCTCAACACCATCTGAATACCGTTCACGGCTCATTTTCGACCGATTGCAGGAAAGCGAAGAAGTCCGTGGTTCCAGGCTATGAGTACGTTAACATAAGAAGTAAACACGCCGATACCATGATGGCCTGCGCTCCGGGCGCGCAGGCCATGGCGTCGTATTCGAAAGGACGCTCATGATTACCACAACTCCGTTCGGCACCGCCCCCAGCGGCTCGCCGGTTACGGTCTATAACCTTGTTTGCGCAGGTGCCCGCGTGCGTGTCATGGACTATGGCGCGACCATCCTTGGCATCGAGGTTCCCGATGCCTCAGGCGATGTTGCCGACATCGCGCTCGGCTTCGATGCCCTCTATGGCTACTTCGACAATCCGGCGTGCTACGGTGGAACTATTGGCCCTTCGGCAAACCGAACGGATAAGGGCCAAATCGAGATTGCCGGCACGGTCTATCAGATGGCATGCAACGATGGTCCTGACAAAGCCAACAACCTGCACACCGACCTTGAGCACGGTCTTCACAAGCGCGTGTGGGACGCCAAAGTCGACGAGATCACCAACACGGTGAGCTTTACCTGCAAGCTGGACGACGGCGAGCTGGGCCTTCCGGGCAACCGCACCTTTACCGTCACCTATGCCCTGCAGGCAGGTCCGACGGGAGCCGCTGAGCTCACCTGCACGCAAAGCTGTGCCACCGATGCCGAGACCTTTGTCAACATGACCAACCACAGCTACTTTAATCTTGCCGGACACGATTCCGGCACGGTTCTGGATCAGGTTGCGGCAATCGATGCCGAGGCATTTCTTCCCCAGCGCGAGGACAACGTGTCCTCTGGCGAGGTGCGCCCTGTGGTCGACACGCCATTCGATTTTCGCGCACCCAAGACGCTCGGCCGTGACATCGATGCGGACGACGAGCAGCTCAAGATTGCACGCGGCTTTGACCACTGTTTCTGCCTTGATGGCTTTGCCCCCGACGCCGAGCCGCGCCATGCCCTGCGCTTGCAAGATCCAAACTCGGGCCGCACGCTCGACATCTTCGTAACCGCACCGGGTGCGCACCTGTATACCGGCAACTGGCTCGGCGATATCGACGCCAAAGACGGCTGCAGTTACGGTCCTCGCGACGGCGTTGCGTTTGAGCCGGAGTTTTGGCCCGACAACAACCATCACGCACAGTGGGCACACCCCGTCTGCACGCCCGACCACCCGTTTAGCTCGACGATTGTCTATCGATTCTCGACCGTTTGTTAACCCACCCTCGTCGAGGTGCGAGGGGACAGCGTTATGACTCCCGCCTACTCCCTCGCACCTTGATATGTTTACGTACTCATAAGCAAAGCCCGGCAACTCGGGATAACCAAGAAAGGAAGACACCATGACCGCCCCCGACGAAAAGACGCTCGCCACGCTCACCAAGCTGTTTGAGGAGGAGTTTGGCCCCATCGGCGACCGCCAGGTGCTCTATGTGCACGCGCCCGGCCGCTCCGAGATCAGCGGCAACCACACCGATCACGAAGGCGGCCACGTTATCGCCGGTTCGCTCGATGTCGCCGTCGACGGCATCGCTGTGGCGACCGATACCAACAAGGTCCGCATTGCCGACGAGGGCTACCCTTCCTTTGAGATCACGCTCGACACGCTGGATATTCAAGAGTCCGAGAAGGGTACGTCCGCGAGCCTCGTGCGCGGCATGGCCCACGAGATTGCAGCCCTTGGCGTTGAGCCCCACGGCTTCGACTTCGCCTTCACCTGCTCCGTCCCCTCGGGCGGCGGCCTTTCCAGCTCTGCCGCCGTCGAGGCCGCATACGGCCGCGCCATGGAGACGCTCTGGGGCGCGCCCGCCATCGAGCCCGTCACGCTCGCTCAGATGAGCCAGCGCACCGAGAACAACTACTACGGCAAGCCCTGCGGTCTGATGGACCAGGCCGCTGTTTGCCTGGGCGGCCTTGCCTACATGGACTTTGAGGATCAGGCCCAGCCCAAGACCCAGAAGCTCGAACTCAACTTTGAGGATCACGGCTATGCGCTCGTGCTCGTTAAGGTCGGTGCCGACCATGTGGCAGCCACCGACGACTACGCCGCCGTTCCGCGCGAGATGCAGGACGTCGCCGCCGAGTTTGGCAAGGCACGCCTGTGCGAGGTAAACGTTGCCGACTTTGACGCCAAGCTCCCCGAGCTGCGCGCCAAGCTGGGCGACCGCGCCTGCCTGCGCGCCGTTCACTACTGGTACGAGAACGGCTTGGTCGACAAGCGCTGGGCAGCGCTCAACGCCGGCGACATCGACCAGTTCCTGGTCCTGACGCGCGAGTCCGGCGCCAGCTCTGCCATGTACCTGCAGAATGTCGTCGCCAAGCTGGGATCTGAGCAGCCTTCCATGTATGCGCTGGCCCTTGCCGAGCACGTGCTCGACGGCCGCGGCGCCGTCCGTATCCACGGCGGTGGCTTTGGCGGCACCATTCAGGCCTTCGTGCCGCTCGACCTGGTCGACACTTTCATTGCCAAGATGAACGGCTGGCTGGGCGAGGGCTCTGCCCGCCACTACGCAATCTCTGACAAGGGGGCTTACGCGGCATGGCTGTAACGACCGACGTGCGCGAAGCTGCGCAGAACCTGATTGAGTACGCCATCCACCGATCCATGATTGGGCAGGACGACCGTATCTGGGCCTACAACACCATTCTTGAGTGCATTGGCGCCACGGGCCCCGCGCTCGACATGGCCTGGGCGCTGCAGACCGAGAAGATTTCGCTTCTGCACCCCGATACACTCCCCGACTTTGACCTTGAGGGCACGCTCGCCGTACTTTCCGAGGCCGCCGTTGCCAACGGCGCTGCCGAGGACACGGCGTCGGGCCGCGACCGCATCGCCATGCGCATCATGGGCGTGCTCATGCCGAGGCCTTCGGTTGTAAACGAGGAATTCAACGGCCGCATGGGCGTCAACGAGCCCCGCGCCGCGACCGACTGGTTCTACGGTCTGTGCTGCGACGCCGGCTACGTGCGTCGTGCCGCCATCGCGCGCAATATCAAATGGAGCACCCCCACCAACTGGGGCGACCTGGAGATCACCATCAACCTGTCAAAGCCCGAAAAGGACCCGCGCGATATTGCCGCAGCCGGTGCCGCCAAAAATACAGGCGAGAAGTATCCCGCCTGTCAGCTATGCATCGAGAACGAGGGCTACCCTGGACGCTCCGCCGCGGCAGACGGCGGCGCTCATCCCGCTCGCCAGAACCTGCGCATTATCCCCATCCAGCTCGACGGCGAGCGATGGGGCTTCCAGTACAGCCCGTACGCGTACTTTAACGAGCACTGCATTGCCATGAGCTCCGAGCATCGCCCGATGCACGTCGACCGCAAGGGCCTGACCTGCCTGCTCGATTTTGTGGACCTGTTCCCGCATTACTTCATCGGTTCCAACGCCGACCTGCCCATCGTGGGCGGCTCGATTCTGTCGCACGACCACTTCCAGGGCGGCGCACACGAGTTCCCCATGATGCACGCCGCCGAGGTCTCGCAGTTTAGCGTGCCCGGCTTTGACCAGGTCAGCGGTACCGTGCTGCAGTGGCCGCTCTCAGTGCTGCGCCTGCGCTCGCACGACCGTGCTCAGTTGCTCGATGCCGCCGAGAAGATTATCCTCGCCTGGCGCGAGTGGACCGACGAGGCCGTGGGCGTTATCGCGCACACGGCCGACGGCGTGGCCCACAACACCGTGACGCCCGTCATTCGCCGCGTGGACTCCCGCGGCAACGCCGGCGGCGAGATTTACGAGGCCTATCTGGCGCTTCGCTGCAATATCACGACCGACGAGCACCCGCTGGGCGTTTTCCACCCGCATGCCGAGTACCACCACATTAAGAAGGAGAACATCGGCCTGATCGAGGTCATGGGCCTGGCCATTCTACCGCCGCGCTTGGTTCCAGAGCTCGGCGCTGTTCGAGAGCATCTGCTGGCGGCCAAGACCGATGCCAGCTACGAGCTTGCCGCTACGCTCGAGAGCGACGACCTTTGCCGCAGCCACGCCGCCTGGGCCGAGGACGTCTTTGCCCGCCGCGCCGATGAGCTTACGGCCGATAACGCCATCGATATCCTGCACGAGGAGGTCGGCGTGGTGTTTGGCCACGTGCTCGATAACGCCGGCGTCTTTAAGTGGAACGAAGCCGGCCGCGCCGCCCAACAGCGCTTTATTGACTCGCTGTAGCATGCGAGTTCGAGCCTCATCAGCGGCCACAACATAACCGCCACATGACAACGGCGCCCGCCGGCAACATCGCCGGCGGGCGCCGTTTTCTGATGCAAGGGTAGCTAATTTGCACCAAAACAAGGAGTGTTCCAAACTGCCGGCAGAGAAGGAACGTCCCCAGGTGCCGGCCTAAACCCCCACATTATTCGATGGAAAAACGTGGTTGCCTCACACATTATTCGATGGAAAAACGTGGTTTACTCCCACATTTTTCGATGGAAAGACCGAAACGGTCTTATACTAACCATGATCGTTAGGAGGCAGTATGCAGCGACAGCTAATGGACGAACTCATCGCTTGGAAATCTAGGGCAAACCGCAAGCCCCTCCTGCTTAAGGGGGCCCGCCAGACGGGAAAAACCTGGCTTCTCAACGAATTCGCAGGCCAGCAGTATCAAAACGTCATCCGCTTTGACTTTATGCTCGAACCGGGCGCACGTTCGCTGTTCGACGGAAGCCTTGACCCCAAACGCATCATCTCCCAGATAGAGCTCCTGCGCGGCCAGACCATAACGCCGACAGACACGCTCATCATCTTCGACGAAATCCAAGAGGCACCGCGTGGCATCACCTCGCTCAAATACTTCAACGAGCTGGCGCCGGAATACCATATCGTGGCAGCCGGCTCCTATATGGGGCTCGCGCTCCGACGCGAAAACGAGTCGTTCCCCGTCGGCAAGATCGACCAGCTTACCATGCGCCCCATGGGGTTTGTCGAGTTCGTTCGTGCCGTCGATGGCGATCCGCTCGCAGATGCCATCCTTGCCGCAGACATGGACCTGCTGGCAAACGTTTCCGAAAAGCTCGAGCGCCTGCTCAAGGAATACCTCGTTGTCGGTGGCATGCCAGAAGTTGTCTCCGCTTTCGCCGCCTCCCACGATTTCATCGAGGCCCGCAGGCTTCAGCAGCAAATCATCGAAGCTTACGAATCCGATTTTGGCAAGCATGCGCCAGCCCGCATCGTCGAGCGCATGAGGCTGGTTTGGAAATCCCTTCCCGGCCAGCTCGCAAAGGAAAACAAGAAGTTCGTCTACGGCGCGCTTCGTCCTGGGGCGCGCGCACGCGATTTTGAGGAAAGCCTCCAGTGGCTCATGGACTACGGAATCGTTCATAAGGTACCACGTGTTTCCGCCCTAAGAGCACCGCTCACAAGCTACGAGGATCTCTCGGGCTTCAAGCTGTTCTGCATCGACACCGGCATCCTTGGAGCGCTCTCCGGCCTCTCGCCAGCCATCGTTCTGAACGGGCCCGCTGTTTTTACGGAGTTCAAAGGCTCGCTGACCGAGCAATACGTCGCACAGGAGCTTTTGCTCCAAGGCAAAACTCCCGCGTATTGGTCATCCTCCTCCGGCAATGCAGAGACTGACTTTGCCATCGACCATGCGGGGACCGTGCTTCCGCTCGAGGTCAAGGCGGCAGAGAATCTCAAAGCAAAGAGCCTGAGGACTGCCTGCGAGAAGTTCAAACTCGGGCGCTGCTTGAGAACATCGTTAGCGGCATATAGAGACGAGGGCACGCTCGTCAACATTCCGCTCTGGGAGATTGGGCAAATCGACAAGCTGGCATAGGCGCTGTGGAGGGGGGGGTGCCCCGTAAGGAGTGTCCCAAACTGCCGGCAAAAACGGAACGTCTCTATCTGCCGCATTCCCGAAGCAAGGCAACGCCGATGTTTTGGCAACGGCAGCGAGCGGGCCGCATTTGTGACAAGGTGACGTGAAACGAAAGGGCGCTGACCTTCCGGTCGCGCCCTTGAAGTTGAACGTCAGATTGTCCAAATGCGGCCCGCGCAGCGTCGGCAGGTTACGGCGTTTGGTAAAACGCCGTAACTCAACGCCGTAACTCTACAGCTCCGTTACTTCAACGTTGTTGAAGATCTCGTCCCAGCGATCCATGACCAGGTGGCCGGTCTTGGGATCCATGGCGTTGAGCTTGCCGCAGGTATTGGCGGTCTTGAGCA
>CALLFD010000338.1 GCA_937997605.1 uncultured Collinsella sp.
CGTGCGACGGGGGCGAGGCGAATGGCTGAGCGGTATCGATATGCGGGTTCAACGGTATTACATTGGCCACATAGATTTTTAACTTGCATTTCTAACAGTTAAGGAGACGGGTGCTTTCCAGCACACTCCTTCGATGATGCCTTCCGCTAGTTGCTATGCCGGTTTCAGCCAACAAAGAATGTGCCCGGGCGCTCAGGTTCACCGTTAGCGTTGGCAACATATGAGATGGGCCAGACCCTTGCCGCGCGCCGATTGCGCGAGAGGTGTCGGGCTCCATGTTTATTCCACCTGCTTGTTATCAACCAGCTTCGTTCAACGTCAGACATTCAAGATGTCAGACGTTGAACCTGCGTTAAAGACGCAGCTGGGGCTACTAGTTGCCTACAATCGCTCGCGAAGCTCACCTGTTCGTGCGTGAATGTCTGACAGCTCCGTCAGACATTGTCGGACATTTGATTGTTCGACAAATGCGCACGTGGTCGCGTTCGCAAAGATAACTGAACGGTCGATGGGTGCGTTGAGACCGGAGCAAACGGCGGATGCCAGAAAAATGGCCTCACAGAATCGCACCCATGCTTGATAAAATTGACCGCCCGGGCGCAAATACCCGGGCGGTCAATTCACCCCCTCGTTCGCGATCCTGTTGGGTTTTGGGGCTTTGACATGTTGTTGACGGATGGATCAGCCGTACAGCTTGATCTCCCGGGGTTCCATGTGGTCGTCCCCCCAATAAGACGTCCCTGATGTAGCTCTGCAGCAGGACCTCGACGGGCAGCACTGGGTCGTCGACGTAGCCGGGCACTGGGAGTAGGCGTGGCCTTTGGATATAGCGTGGCCGCCTGCCGGCGGTCGGACTGCCACTTCAGCCAAAAGCTCAGGCGCGCGCATTAAAATAATGGATATATCGCTTGATAGGCTTTTGAACAAGCATGAACATCGCAGGTAAATCCGTGTACCAATTTTTGGTATACGAATTTACCTGCGGTTTGCTGAAAGCTCTGACATGCGCTGTCGACTTCATTAAAATCGATTGCCGATCAAGTCTTCCTATATATGCGAGCCCTGAGAAACTGCGCTGTGAACCTTAGACCGCTATCGATCGGCCCGGTGCACCGGGCCGCTGTCCTCGAGCCGGCATCAGCTTGCCGGTCTCAAAACGTATACTTGATTTAAGGCGGAGTGGAATGTGGGCGCGCAAGGAGATGCGGAATCGATGAGAGCCTCAAAAAAAATTACTGCAGTGTTATCATCTTTCATCCTCTCTATTCTTCCATTTCTGATTCTATGGGCGGCTTGGTCAGTCCTCCCTGATACAATTCCCGCTCATTGGAGTGGGGGTGTGGTTGATCGATGGGGCAATAAGCTTGAATTGCTGGTTGTTCCGCTGTTTTCTCTGATTGGTTCTATTGCAATTTCTGTGTACCTTATTGTTTCCACGCGGCGAAGAGAGTTCGCGGATTTCTCTGTTCGAATGCGACGGGACTTTGTTGCGTGCTATATTTCTAGTCTTCTTTTATCGACAACCTGCTCAGTGATAATTGCCGTTTGGGTTCAGTTGATTCTTACGCAAAACACTGCGGTTGATGGGGGGCTTGGACTATCGATCCTGTATTCCCTTCCCGGGATATATGTGATCTTGTGCGCTTTGCCGCCTTTTTATGCGAGCGGCGAGAGCAAAAAGGCAGAGCGCCTGATAACAGTTCTTATTGGCGGCGCGGAGATTGTTCTTTGTGGAATAGTGCTTGAAGGTTCGGCTGCCTCTTATGCGATGATTGGACTGATGATTCTGTTCTGTGCGTTTGAGATTGTGTCACAGGTAAGGGATAGCCGGTCCTTATGAGTTGAATTACGCGCGTGCGGATATAAAGGGTGGCATGTTAAATTTGTTGAAAGCTCTGACATGCGCTGTCGACTTCATTAAAATCGATTGCCGATCAAGTCTTCCTATATATGCGAGCCCTGAGAAACTGCGCTGTGAACCTTAGACCGCTATCGATCGGCCCGGTGCACCGGGCCGCTGTCCTCGAGCCGGCATCAGCTTGCCGGTCTCAAAACGTATGCCGTCCGGTACGACCAACAGCCGAGTCTTGCGCCCAGTTCGAGCAGCGCCAGAACCCCGTGCCGGAACCCATGCGGTCGATTGCAGGGGAATTCAGCCGCGGCCATCGAGGAGCCGACCTAGGGACGGCGCCCCCAGTCCTCGAAAGATTTCCACCGCCCCCTACAGGCCTGGATAGATCGGAAGAGCACACGTCTGAACTCCAGTCACACCATAGGATCGCGT
>CALLFD010000339.1 GCA_937997605.1 uncultured Collinsella sp.
AGCGAAAACGCCCCTAAGCGAGCAAGGTGACGTGAAAGAGGAGGGCATTGACCTTTTGGTCATGCCCGACGATTGAACGTCAGATTGCCGCTTAGGGGCGTTTGCAGCGTCAATTGGTTATGCAAATACGATCAAATTATCCCTGTGTATCGCCGGCTTCTCTGCCAGATCTGCAAGCAGGCGGTTGCTGGCGATCTGGTCCTGGCGGCGACCGGCTGCAAGCTCCAGCACGTCCGAATCGGCCTCGGCGATACCGCGGGCGACGACCATACCGCTCGGGTCGCACACATCGAGCACATCGCCCTCGGCAAACTGGCCATCGACCTCGCGAATACCCACCGCAAGCAGAGAAGAGCCACGGCTGACCAGCGCCTTCGCAGCACCATCATCGACCGTCACCGAGCCATGCGCCTTGTCGCCCAGTGCGATCCACAGCTTGCGGGGTGCGATGTCCAGACGCTCCGCCGGCGGATCGAACAGCGTGCCCACGCTCTCGCCGCGGGCGAGGCGCACGAGCGCATCGGGCTCCTCGCCCGAGCAAATCACGCTCTGAATGCCCGCCGTCATCAGGATGCGGCTCGCGCGGATCTTGGTAATCATGCCGCCCGTGCCCACCGATGTGGAAGAATCACCCGCCGAGGCAATAATCTTGGCATCGATCTTATGCACGACAGGAACAAACTCGGCCGTGGGGTCCTCATGCGGATTGGCGGTATAGAGGCCATCGATGTCCGAGAGCGTCACGCACAGATCGGCAGAAACCAGGCAGCTCACAAGCGCCGCCAGTGTGTCGTTGTCGCCAAACTTGATCTCATCGACGGTAACGGTATCGTTCTCGTTGACGACCGGCACCACGCCAAGCTCCACGAGGCGCAGCAGGGCGTCGCGCGCGTGCAGGTAAGACGTGCGGCGGGCCGTATCGTGGCGCGTGAGCAGCACGAGCGAGGTGAGCAGGTCGCGCGCATGAAACTCCTCGTCGTAGGCCGACGAGATGATGCACTGACCAGCCGAGGCGCAGGCCTGCAGGCTCGGCAGGTCGCCGACCGGCTTGCGGTCGAAGCCCAGCACGGGATAGCCGCAGGCGATAGCGCCCGAGCTCACCACGACCAGACGCCAGCCGAGCTTGCGCAGGGCTGCGGCCTGATCGGCAAGCCCGCCGATAAAGGCGCGGTTGACCTTGCCATCGGCGCCCACAACCGTGGACGAACCGATCTTTACCACCATCGTTTTATAAGAAGTCGTCATACGTCAAACCAATCAACTGTTCAGCGAACGGCCGAGCTGGCGGCCAAGGGAGCGTGACTCGCCCCTACCGCCCAAGGAATTAGTGAGCCCAGGGAAAGGCAGAGGCCGCGGCCATGTTCTTGCGCACGAGCTCGTCGCGCACCTGAGCCAGGCCCTGCTCCATGCCCACCACATAGGTCTGCGGGTACAGGAAGCGCTTGAAAGCTGCGTCCAGATGATCGAGCGCCCAAGCACAGCGCTCGCGCGCGTCCTGGATGCTCTCACGCGGAGCCACCGCACTGCCATCGCGCACGATCGGCACCAGCAGCTCGCGATACTCAAGTTCGGACACGTCGGTCACCAGGGCGGCATCATTCACGGCCACGAGGGTATTGCCGCGCGCGGAGCCCTCCCCCGCCAGATGGTCCTCGTCGTAGATCATGTCGCAGACCGGGCCGCCAAAGCCGTCGTAATAACGGCGCACGCGTTGCACACCCGGGATCGTGCGCTTGTAGGGCTGCTCGGAGAGCTTGACCACCGGCGTCCATGGACCTGCCTCGCTCGCACGGCGGGCGGAAAGCTTGTACACGCCGCCCAGCGCCGGCTGGTCATAGCAGGTCGCAAGCTTGGTACCCACGCCAAAGCTGTCGATGGGCGCGCCCTGGTCGAGCAGCGACTGAATCGTGTACTCATCCAGATCGTTAGAAACCGAGATCCCCACATAGGGCAGGCCCTCGGCATCAAAACGGCCGCGAACATACTTGGAGAGCTTGGCGAGGTCGCCGGAGTCGATGCGAATGGCCGACAGGCGCTCGCCCACCGCCTCCATCTCCTTGGCAACCGTAATGGCATGCTCGCAGCCCTCGCGCACGTCATAGGTGTCGATGAGCAGCGTACAGTTCTTGGGGCTCGACTTGGCAAAGGCGCGGAAGGCCTCGAGCTCGGAATCGAAGCTCATCACCCAGCTGTGCGCATGCGTGCCAAAGACGGGAATACCGTAGCGGCGGCCGGCGAGCACATTGGACGTAGAGGAGCAGCCGGCAACGTAGCTCGCGCGCGCAACGGCCAGGCCGCCATCGGGACCCTGGGCTCGGCGCAGGCCAAACTCGGCCACGGGACGACCGTTGGCCGCCAACACCACGCGTGCCGTCTTGGTGGCAACAAGCGTCTGGAAGCCGACGATGTTGAGCAGCGCGGTCTCGAGAAGCTGGCACTCCAGCGACGGGCCGGTGACGCGCACCATGGGCTCGCGCGGAAACACGAGCTCGCCCTCGGGCACGGCGTCAATGTTCACGTGCGCACGGAAGTTGCGCAGGTAGTCGAGGAATGCAGGCTTAAACATCGCGCCGCCGGCCGGAGCCTGGAGCGAGGCGAGGTAGTCGATATCCTCGGGCGTAAAGCGCAGATTCTCGACCAGCTCGGGCAGCTCGGCGGTGCCGCACATGACGGCATAGGCGCTACCAAAAGGATGGTCGCGGTAAAACGCGGTAAAACAACCCTGCTCATTGGCCTTGCCGCTCTCCCACAGGCCCTGGGCCATAGTGAGCTCGTACAGATCGGTGAGCATTGCAATGTCGGTGGGATGCGAGATGTCGGTCAAAGCCATGGGGCGACCTTTCGGATGTGTGGTGCAGAATTTAAGGGTTGGACGAGAGCAGAGCATGCGGACATGACGCCCGATGCAAATCGGTTAGAGCAGGCCCATGCTGGTCAGGATCGTGTAGCCCATAAAGATGACAAACGCGATGAGGGCAAGGACAATGATGATTTTTTGAGCCGGCGCCATGCCAGGGATCTCGTTCTCGCCCGTAGGCTCCTTGGAGGTAACCATGCGCTGGGCAAAGGTCATCTCGTCACGGCTCGGCTTGGGCTCGACGGACTTGGGACGAGCGGCCTTTTTAGGCTGAGGTTTGGGCGCGGCAGGTGCAGGCTTCGCAGCAGCGGGCTTGGGTGCGGGCGCGGGCGCCGGCGCGGATGCGGCGTTCGAGGCGACCTCCTCGGCCTTCGCACGCTCGGCACGCAGGGCAGCCAGCTCCTCGCGCTCGCGACGGGCCTCTTCCCGAGCCTCGCGGCGGGCCTTCTCAGCGCGGAGCTCTTCCAACTCAGCGCGCTCCTCGTCGGACAATGGTTGGGACTCAAGCTCGGCCATGGTAAAGCCCTTTCTTTTAAAAAAAGCCGCCGACACAATGTCAGCGGCTTATCAAATCCAAGGGTGGAGACGAAGGGAGTCGAACCCTCGGCCTCTGCCATGCGACGGCAGCGCTCTCCCAACTGAGCTACGTCCCCAGGACAAGTCGATATTTTACCTACGGCTCGCCAACTGTCAACGCCCAATAACCAGTCTTTTTGGGGCGGAGCTTTTTTGACTACCATTCGCCCGATGATTTTTTAATCCCCGTCCCAGAAAAATCATCGACAAACGCACTACTTTGCACTGGTAAGAACACCGGTGGTGTCGAAGGCCGGGGTGAAGCTCTCGTCTACCGCGCCGCCCTCTTGCCAGAACATCGTCGTAAAACCCAGGTCGTCGGCATGGTCGAGCACCTGCTCGTACTCCTCGCGCGTCACGGCACGCGCCAGGTCGCCGCCCTGCTCGCGCATAAGTGCATTGGGCGTGTACTGGTTCATGACCGAGATCGGCACATCGCCCACCGTCTGCCACACCAGGTCCAGCACGCGACACGAATCGTCTGCATGTCCCGGCAGTACCAGATGGCGCACAATCATGCCGCGCTTCATGAGCCCGCCCTCATCCACCATCTCTCCCCCGCGGCGCTCGATCTCGCGCGCCATCTGAGCCAGGCCTGACACGGCCACACGTGGGTAGTCCTTTATATGAGAGAGCGACTGCGCAAGCCCGGCATTGGCATATTTAAAGTCGGTAAGCCACACATCGACCAGGTCGCCCAGCGCCGCCACGGCACTCGCGCGCTCGTAACCACTCGTGTTGTAGACGATCGGGATAACCAGTCCGCGCGCCCGTGCCGCGGCAATCACGGCAGGCAACAGGTGCGCATAGTGCGTCGCCGTCACCAAATTGATGTTGTTGGCACCCTGGTCCTGCAGTTCCAGCATAATCTCGACCAGGCGCTCAGGCGAAATCTCAAGGCCAAAATTGCCGGTCGAGATCTCGTGGTTCTGGCAGTAGATACATTTAAGCGAGCAACCGCTAAAGAAGATCGCGCCCGAACCGGCCTCGCCCGAGATAGGCGGCTCCTCCCACATATGAAGCGCGGCGCGGGCCACCTTGAGCGTGTCGTTAGCACCGCAGACGCCGTGCGCGCCCTCATCGCGCGCCGCACCGCAACGGCGCGGACACAAATGGCAGGCGGGCGAAAAAAGTTCGGTCAACGACGTCGGCATAAAAACATGCTCCAAAACAACGATTAAGCAGCTCAAACGTAAAGGGCCAGACCGGGTAGACGGCTCCGTCCCTAAGGCGCCGTAATCGTCCGACACGATTTTTGTAATGTCAAGACTGGAATCGATAAAGTGCCGCTTTATGATGTAGGTATTCCGCCCCCCGCGGAGCAACTGGGTGAACCGTCGCGTTTATTTAGGGAGCCCACACAGTCGTACCTAGTACAGGTATCCTTCGTTGTTAAGGACGCTGGAACAGTCGATGAGGGCACCCACCTGTTTTAGGTGGGTTCATTTTCGTAACGTGGGGGGTGGTTTTCTTTTGCCGAAAATCACCATTACAGTCCATATGGATCCCCGCCGGCATCCCGACAAGCCATCGACAACATTCCAATATCTGGTATGCGCGTGATAATCGCACGGTGCAAACCTCCGCACCCCCCTCGGTCGAGTATCATGGGACAGCTATGCCATTTCCGCGTAGCAACCTTTGACCTTTTCCTTCGACGCTTGGCGGTTTTTAGATTCATGGCTTCATCCCCGAGCTACATACCGTACCTATGCGTGGCAGCGGCAGCCTTTATCACGACCTTCCTCGCGGTGCCCCTGGTCAAGCGCTTGGCAATTAAGCTCGATGCCGTCGACTATCCTTCTAAGCGCCGCATCAACACCAAGCCCATCCCGCGTTTGGGCGGAACGGCGGTGTTTTTGGGCCTGGTCGTTGCCTGCATTGTGCAAATCCTAGGCACTTGGCACCTAGGCTGGCCACCCGTCCTGGTGCCGCACCCGCGCCTTCACATTAGCTATCCCATGCTGGCGCTCTCCTTTACCGTCATCTTTGCGACCGGCGCTATCGACGACGTCTTCCAGCTCAAGCCCAAGCAAAAGCTGGCCGGACAGGTCCTCGCCGCGCTTATCGCCTGTATCGGCGGCCTAAAAATCGGCGTCATCGTCAACCCGTTTGCCCCCGGCGAGATCATGCTCGGATGGCTCGCCTACCCCATCACCGTGATCTATCTGGTGGCATTCACCAACATCATTAACCTCATCGACGGCCTCGACGGCTTGGCCACGGGCATCTGCGGCATCGCGTCGTTCACCATGTTTTCGATGGCCGTGCTCTCGGGCCGCATCGACGCCGCCGCGCTCTCCATTGCGCTCTTTGGCGCCTGTCTGGCCTTTTTGCGCTACAACTTCAACCCCGCAAGCATCTTCTTGGGCGACTCGGGGTCGCTGCTTCTGGGCTTTGCACTGGGTTCCATCTCGCTGCTCAACGTGAGCCGCACCGCCGCACTCACCTCGCTTATCATCCCGCTCATCGTTGCCGGCGTGCCCATCATCGACACGTTTAGCGCCATCGTGCGCCGCAGGCGCGCCCACATTAGCATCGGGCAGGCCGACAAGGGCCACATCCACCACCGCCTGATCCAAGAAGGCTACAACCAAAAACAGGCCGTGCTGCTCATCTATGCCTGGTGCATCATGCTTTCGGCCGGCGCCGCCGCGATTAACCAGGTCGAAGTGCCCATGCGTGTGCTCATCTTTACCGTGCTCGCCATTGGCTCGGCGGCCTTCGCCAAGCACCTGCACCTGTTTGAACCCGTGCTACGCCACCATTACAACAAGCGCACGCACGAGGACGAGCTCGTCACCCCCGACGACCCCGCCTTTAAGCAGGAGGAGCAGGCAGCCGAGGAGCGCAAAGAAGAGCGCCACCACAAGCTCTAGGGCAAGCTGCCGAGGATGTGCCAAGGCACCGTTAGCCAAGCACGGCCGCGCCACACCCATCGCACATGCCGCACCACGCGCGTCCCTCTCCCGCCCCTCGCCTACTTACGCACCACCCCTCCAATAAACGCGTTATCATCTTGACCCATGAACATACGTTAGGAGCAATCATGCCAAACGAGAACAGCTACGAAGTCGCGCTGCAAAAGAGCAACGCCATTCGCGAGGGCCTGGCCAAGACGCCCGAGAAGTTCACCATGCTCACCGGCGACCGCCCCACCGGCCGTCTGCACCTGGGCCACTACTTCGGCACCCTCAAGGGCCGTGTTGAGCTGCAGAACATGGGCGCCAAGACCAACGTGCTCATCGCCGACTACCAGGTCATCACTGACCGCGACACGACCGAGCACATCCAGGACAACGTGTACAACATGGTCATGGACTACCTTGCCTGCGGTATCGACCCCGACAAGACCATGATCTACGCGCACTCCGCCGTGCCCGCCGCCAACCAGCTCATGCTGCCGTTCCTGTCGCTGGTGTCCGAGGCCGAGCTGGCGCGCAACCCCACGGTAAAGGCCGAGATGGAGGCCTCGGGCCACGAGCTCACCGGCCTTCTGCTCACCTACCCGGTACATCAGGCCTGCGACATTCTGTTCTGCAAGGGCAACGTGGTGCCCGTCGGTCGTGACCAGCTGCCGCACATCGAGCTAACCCGCACCATCGCACGCCGCTTTAACAACCGCTACGGCAAGGTATTTCCCGAGGTCGAGGCACTGCTGTCCGAGACCCCGCTACTGCCCGGCCTTGACGGTCGCAAGATGAGCAAGAGCTACGGCAACGCCATCAACATCTCGATGACCGCCGAGGAGACGGCAAAGCGCATCAAGAAGAGCCAGACCGACTCCGAGCGCATGATCACGTTCGATCCCGAGAACCGCCCCGGCGTGTCCGGTTTGCTTTCGACGGCCGCCATCTGCACCGGTCGCTCCGAGGTCGAAATTGCCGAGGAGATTGGCATGGGCGGCTCCGGCCAGCTCAAGAAGTACGTGACCGAGGCTGTCAACGAGTACTTCGCACCGATCCGTGAGCGTCGTCAGCGCTACGAGAACGATCTGGATTACGTGAAGGACGTGCTGCACGAGGGCAACCGTCGCGCCAACGAGATCGCCGAGCAGACCCTGGCCGAGGTTCAGGACGCCATGGGCATGGTGTACTAGACCGATCTGCTGGCTTGAGCTTTCGATTGCTATAGGGCGGGCGCTACGGCGTCCGCCTTTTTTGGAGCCGGACCGCTTCGGCTCCGTCCATCGCACTCCCCCGACAAACAGGAACAGGCCCGCTGGCAGATAGTTGCCAGCGGGCCTGTTCCCGAAGTACACCGTTGAATCGCACAGAGGGGAGGAATGCGAATCAAACTCAACAGGGCAGGCTTTTTCATCGCCTATTGCCTGCTCCGTTGCTGAAACCAATATAGTTCACCGTGGTTTACTTTCTAACGTCAATATGCGCCGCCATACCTTCTCCATAAGTTAGCTCCGGTAAACCTGCAACGGAAAACCACCACAAAGGGGACAGGCACCTTTGTGGTGGTTTTGGCCACGGCAGAGCCGCTAGAGTCCGGCAGGCCAGCGACAGGCGGCCAAGTCGACGTGCATGTCGTCCTTAAACGCCACGCCCTCCCCTAGCAAAAGCTCACGTTGAGCATCGGGGCCGCCAAAGGCAAAGCCATCGCAAATGCGACCGTCGGCAAACACCACACGATGGCAGGGAATCTGGCCGGAGCGCGGATTACTATGCAGGGCATACCCCACGTACCGCGCACTTCGTGGACGACCGGAAAGCAGCGCCACCTGACCATACGTGGCGACCATCCCCTCGGGGATCTGCTCGACCACCTCGTACACCCGTTCAAAAAAGCCCTCAGACGCCATTGCTCGCTCCCTTCCACCCGG
>CALLFD010000340.1 GCA_937997605.1 uncultured Collinsella sp.
CTAGGCACGCGCCAGCCAGTCGCGCATCTCGTCCTTTAGGCGCTCCCAGGTCGCTTGCGTGGCGGGATTGGTAAAGGGGCGCGTAATGCCAAAGGGTGCGTCGAGCAGGCGGTAGATATCGCCCTGCTCGCGCGCCAGCGCGCGGCTCGCTGGATAGACGAGCTCAAACATAAAGCAGATGAGTCCCACCAGGTAGTCTGCGGGCTCGTTGCGTTCATCGCGTGCGACGCAGCGGTGCTCGTCAAAAACGGCAAGTGTCGGCGACGAGAAACGGCTGCCGAGAAACGTCTTCTCGTCCACCTTGAGGATGGTGTCGACGGTGCTGTCGGCGATGGTGCGCATAATGTCGATCTTGTCACCATCGCGCACGATATCGCAGAAGCACCGTGTACGCTCGTCGAGTTGTGCCGGCAGGCGAAAGTCGCTGTGATAGGCGATGCTCGCTCGGATGAGCTCGTCATGCGCACCGGTTTCGATAAAGTCACGGATGTTTGTCGTGGCGGGTGCATCGGCGGGATTCTCGCCAAAGAGGACCTCGATGCCCAGCGCCGCATGGCTCATGCTCTCGGCGTCCTTAAAGGTGTCCCAGCGTCGCAGCTGCTCAAAGCGGCCCATATCGTGTAGCAGGCCGCAAAGCCATGCCAGGTCAATATCTTCTGACGACCAGCCCTGCTCGCGCGCTACGGCATCGCATGCCTCGGCCACGTGGTACGTATGCTCGATTTTGAGCGCGATGCGTGGGTTGGTGGCGTCGTAGGCATCGGTGTAGCTTTTGAAGGCCGCGCGCGCCCGGTCTCGATCGATAGCTGTCATAATGACTTCCTAAAAAGTTGTGTCTTTCGATCCGGTGGCAATTGTAGGTGAACTCGGTTGCTGTCGGATGATGATTCTGCCGTATCGCTACATGCGGCTCGGAGACCTTGTCAGGGTGAGAAGCGTATGGTGCTCAAAATCGTTAGAACCGTCTGGCCGGTGATGCTTACCTATGTTGCAATAGGCGCGCCGTGCGGAATGATCATGGGGCAGACGGGAATGGAGCCCTGGATGGTCTTTGCTCTGAGCAGCACGTTTGTGACGGGCAGCGGGCAGTTTATGATCTGCAACCTGTGGCTGGCGGGTGTGCCTGCAGCATCGATCGTCGCGAGCGTCGCCGCCGTCTCCTCGCGTTTTGCGCTTTACTCGGCATCGATCGCGCCGCATCTGAGGGGTGCCTCGAAGTGTCAGACGCTGGCTGTTGCCGCGACACTTACCGAGGAGGCATATGGCATCTCGCTTGCCAAGTTGGTTGAAGGGGAGGATTGGGGCCCGCGCGAGTCCTTTGTGCTCAACGTAATCCTCATCGCAACATGGGGCGTTTCGTGTACGATGGGCGCCATCGTCGGCGCCGTTGTCGATGTTCCCACCGCCATTGCAGCCTTTGTCTGCACCTCGCTCTTTATCTGCCTGCTCTTTTCGCAGCGGCTGTCGCGCGGCAACGTTGTCGCGGCGGTTTCGGGCGCGGTGTCCGTCGCCGTATGCAAGTTCTTGGGCCTCACGAATATTGCCGTGCCGGCAAGCGTCGTGGCCGGCATTGCCATTGCGTTGGCGTGCGATGCTGTATTTGACGGAAGAGGTGCCCGCGATGCCCGTTAACGAGTTCTTGGTTCTGTGGCTGTCGTCGTGGGCTGCTATCGCGTTCTTTCGCATCGCGCCGGCGTTCGCCTTGCGCGGGCGGACCCTGTCGCCCCGCATTACCGAGGCCCTGGGCTATATCCCGCCCGCTGCCTTTGCCGCGCTGGTCGCCAACGACTTGGTGAGCCCCGGCGCGTTCGACGCGGGACTCTGGCCTGCCTTGGTTCCCTGGATTGCGGCCGCCGGCGTCGTGGTCGTGGCGGTCAAGACAAAATCGATGCTGTGGTGCTGCGTCTCGGGCATCGTACTCTATATTGTCTTGAGCCTTATATAGGGGTGGCGTCGCGGGCGCCGAATCTCGTTCCATCCCAACTTGTCGGATTTTTCACCGAGCTGGTCTATTTCTTCTGGTACCATGGTCAAACTTTACTGTAGCAAAGCGTGACGTGGGCTTTTGT
>CALLFD010000341.1 GCA_937997605.1 uncultured Collinsella sp.
AGCACGTTCCCAGGCCCTGCTCGGTGGCCTCCATCATCATCTGATCACACACGATGGACGTATCGATTTCGCTGGAATTCATCTGATCATACGGGCGCACCCAAGCATCATCGGTAACGCTACAAATAAGGAAGATGAGCGGAGCGCCAAAGATGGACCCATCACGAGCAAACCGAGGCTGACAAACAGCAGCCTTCTCCAGAAGCTCAGGCGTATCCAACACCATCACACGGGTTGGATGATTATTACAAGCAGAAGGAGCAATCCGCCCAGCCTCAACAATGGCATCCACCACAGCCTGCTCAACAGAACGATTCTCAAACTCGCGACAAGAATACCGACCCCGAGCCAGATCCAAATACCCCATAACCAAACCCTCCAAAGTCAGCGAATCAATCCAAAGTAAAACAAAGGGTACCCAAAGCACCATCCAGCCAAACGTTTAAGGCGGTCCCAAAGTTCCCAATCGGGCTCAAAGGTCCTGCCAACAAAAGCCTCATTGCTTTCAAAGTATCAGCCAAAGTTCCCAATGGTGGTACGTAAGGCGAAGGGCCGGCCACGGTTTGCTTTCGAACGACTCTGCAAAGCAGCCGGAGTGAGAAAGCAAACCGTGGCCGACCCTTCGCCGCCGGGACACGTACCCCCAATTAACTGTTCTTCATGACAATCGAATCCACGACATCGGCCACATTCTCGCAGCAGTCGGCGCAGTACTCCAGGAAGGCGTACACGTCACGCCAGGCGATGACCTCGAGCGGATCCTTGCCGTTAACGTGCAGGTTGCGCATGGCGTTGATATAGAGCTCGTCGGCCTCGGACTCGATGGTGTTGATCTGGATGACCAGCTCGCGCAGCGTTTTGGACTTGCGGTAGTTGGGCAGCTCGACCATCAGGTCCTTCATGGCGCGGCAGGCGTCGGTCACCTTGTGGGCGATCACGATGGCATCGGGATGGATGCTCTGGATGTTGGTGAAGTAGACGCGCTGCACTACGCCCTCGATACGATCGAGCACGGTGTCGAGCGAGCAGCTCATCAGGTCCAGATCCTCGCGCTCAAGCGGGGTGATAAAGGCGGTGAGCAAGGCGTCTTCGAGCTCATGGTGCTTCTTGTCTGCCGCATGCTCAATCGCATGCATCTTATCGAGCATGTCATGGATTTGCGTGGGGTCGAAGTTCTCAAAAATCTTGGTGAGCAGCTCGGCTGCCTGAACGGCGAGGTCAGCGCAAGCGACGTAGTTGTCAAAGTAGAACGAATCGGGTTTCTTTGCCATGGGTGGGTCCTTTCGAGGTGAAGACGGGTGGGCGAAGTGTTGCGGTCCGGATGGACGCTCGGTTTGATTAGAGGAACATCATGAACAGCTTGGCCATGACAAAGCTGATGAGTCCGCAGGCAGGGAAGGTGAAGAACCAGGTGAACATCATGTCCTTGACGACGCCAAAGTTGATGGCCGAAAGGCGCTTGACGGCACCGACACCCATAATGGCGCAGGTTTTGATGTGCGTGGAGGACACGGGGATGCCGGTAAGGGTGGCAAGTAGCAGATTCGCGGCGCCCGCGAGGTCGGCGGAGAAGCCCTGGTACTTTTCGAGCTTGACCATGCTCTGGCCGACGGACTTGATGATGCGCTCGCCGCCCACGCTGGTGCCGATACCCATGGTGGCCGAGCACAGCAGCATAATCCAGATGGGGATGCCTGCATCGCCGACGCTCGTCTGGCCGCTGGCAAAGGCCACGCCTAAAAAGAGCACGCCGATGAACTTCTGTCCATCCTGCGCGCCGTGCATAAAGCTCATGGCCGCGGCACTCGCGATCTGAGCGTATTTAAAGAAGACGTTGGCACGTCGCCTGTTGGCGGCGGCAAACAGAATCGAGACGAGTTTGCACAGGATCCAGCCCATGACAAAGCCCAGACCGATGGAGAGCGCCAGGCCGTAGATGACCTTCATCCATTCGTGGACGTTGACGCTGCTCGCGCCGCCGAGGGCGATAGCGGCACCGGTCAGGCCGGCGATAAGGCTGTGGCTTTGCGAGGTGGGGATACCAAAACGCGACGCTGTGGCGCCGTAGACGACGATGGAGAACAGCGCCGCGCAGAGGCACGCGAGCGCCATGGTGCTGTTTCCGCCAAAGTCGACGATATGTGAGATGGTGTTGGCGACGCTCGCGTTAAAGTGCGTCATGATGAGCACGCCGAGGAAGTTGAATGCGGCGCTCATGAGAATGGCGGCGCGGGCGGGCATGCAACGCGTAGTGACGCAGGTCGCGATGGCGTTGGGCGCGTCGGTCCATCCATTGACGAAGATGGCGCCCAACGCGAGGATCACGGTGACGGCAAGGACTGGGTTCGACACAATTTGGCCGAGGAAGGTTGAGAACGTTACGTCCATATATGGGCTTTCTCGAAGTTTGCAGACACGTTACAAAACATGATAAATCGTATCACCTCCTGTGGGTTTCTTTACCGAGTTCTGATGGGAGAAGTGAACTTTTTGGCACTAAAATTGAATATTAGCCCTGTTGACCGCGGGTGTTCTTTTTGCTAACACGCCATGCGGACACGTGCGATTACTACGACACTCCAAAACCACAGTCTGTTCGCTTTACAACATGTAAACATGCGTTCGATAATAGGAGGCATGGAATATCGACAGACAGATGGCAAAACTCGGCGCGTGCACAAGCAGTATGTGGACGTCGTGGCTCGCATCCTCGCGGGCGGGCAGGTCGTGCCGGTCACCGTCTGCTGGGTCGACGGTCGTTGCTTTACGATTGACGAGATTGTCTCGACCACTGGGTTTGGCCTGACGGTTCACGGCATCCGTACGGCAACCTATAAGGTGCGTTTTGGCGGGCACGCGACCGAGTTGTATCTGGAGGACCAGACGCGCGAACGACCAGATGGTTCGCAGGCCCATCTGATGCGTTGGTGGGTGTGGGCATTCGACCGTACGCTCGAGGGCGAGCGCCGTGGGTAAGGACGTACGGCATTCGGGTACAATGACAGGAATCTTGTCACCTGCTGCGCCGTCTTTCACGGCACTTTTTGAAAGGACGAACCTATGAACGATATCCAGGGCTATCAGAACGGCCCCGTCGAGAGCGGCGCAAGCCGCGCCAAGGAGATGTCGCCGCGCGCGTACAATCTCGCCATGTCTGCCCTGATCTTCTTGGGCTTTTGCGCCATGGGCGCCGGCGCCTACTTTACGAGCACCATGTCGTTTGCGCGCATGATGATGAGCGGCGCCGCCCTGCCGCTGGTCTTTGGCTCGTTTATTTTGACCATCGTCGGCATGGTCATGATGTCGGCCGCCGCCAGCAAGCAGTCCGTGGGCCTGTCCCTTGTGGGCTACGTAATCTTTGCGAGTACCTTTGGCCTGACCGCGTCGTTTGGCCTTGCCAACTACGACCTGCCCACCATCAACACTGCCTTTATCGCCACGGCCGCCATCACCTTTGTCTTTGGCGCCTTGGGCGTGACGTTCCCCAAGTTTTTCCAGCGCGTATATGGCATCGGTTTTGGCATTCTGCTCGCAACTATTCTGGTTGAGATCGTGCTGATGTTCATGGGCGTCTCGCAGACCATCACCGATCTGATCGTGATCGTGGTGTTCGCCGGCTTTATTGGCTACGACACCTATGTTGCCACGACGGTGCCGCCTACTCTGCCCAACGCCGTGCTCATGGCGTCCAATCTGTTCGTGGACATTATCAACGTGTTCCTGCGCATCCTGAACATCCTTGGCCATCGCGACTAGTGGCGAATTGCGGCGGTGCTTGCCGTGCGTGTAAATCGATGCGAAAGGCGGTCCTTCGGGGCCGTCTTTTTTGTACTCGGCGGGGTATCATGGATGGGAAAAGCCGATAGCGGCAGCGACAGGAAAGGTGGCCACGTATGGCAGACGTCGACAACAGGAACCGTAACCGCAGGTCCAACCGAGCGGGTCAGCCCAATCC
>CALLFD010000342.1 GCA_937997605.1 uncultured Collinsella sp.
ACCGTATCCTCGATCTTCTCGGGCAGGTCGGCCACCACATCTTCCTTGACGCGACGCAGCACAAACGGCGACACGAGCGCCTGCAGACGAGCGGCACTATCGCCCTCAGCATGCTCGACGGGACTTTCAAAGCGCTTGGCAAATGAGTCGCGCGTGCCCAGAAGGCCCGGCATCAAAAAGTCGAAGATGCTCCAGAGCTCGGACAGGCGGTTTTCGATGGGCGTTCCCGTCAAGGCAAAGCGCACGCCGGCCGGCAGGCGCTTTGCAGCGCGGGCCACCTGGGTGAGCGGGTTTTTAATGTACTGGGCCTCGTCGAGCACCACACGGGCAAAGTCCTGCTCGATGTATTCGTCGATGTCGCGGCGCATGAGGTCATACGACGTCACGACCACGTTGTGCTCGGCTGCGCCGGCAATTTGCACGCGACGCTGGGCTTTGGCGCCCACGATGGCGCACACATCAAGCGAGGGGGCAAAGCGCTCCAACTCGGCAGTCCAGTTGTACACGAGCGACGCGGGGCACACCACAAGCGTGGGCTTGGTATCCCCCGCTTCCACGCGCGCCAGAATGTGCGCGATCATCTGCAGCGTTTTGCCCAAGCCCATATCGTCGGCCAAGATGCCGCCAAGGCCCAGGTGCTCAAGCGAGCCGAGCCACTGATAGCCGTCGACCTGGTAGCCACGCAGCGTAGCCTTGAGCGAGGCGGGCACCGTAAAGTCCATCTTGCCGAGCGTGTCCAGACGCTCGACGGTGCGGCGGAACGCGGCATCGCGATCGGCCTCGAGCGCCGGCGTGCGCGCGAGCATGCTGTCGACAAAAAGAGTGCTCGACGCGGGAAGCGACACGCCGTCGAGCAGGTCGACGGCATCGACCCCCAGATCCTCAGCAAGGCCAAACGCAGCGCGGGCACCTTCATCCAGGCGAACGATGTCGCCGGACGTAAGGCGCGCGAACGTCTGGTGGCGCTTATACGAGTCCAGATAGATGGCAAGGTCGCCCGCCGAAAGCCCGCTCGCACCCAGCTCGACGTCGAGCAGGTTACTCTTGACGGTCGCACGCACTGAAAGCTTGGGCGCAGGACGGACCGAGATCTGGCGCAGGCGGTCGCTGAGCATGACCTCGCCCAGCTCGGACAGGGCAGACAGGCCCTCGGTCAGCAAGTGGAACAGGCGGGCGTCGTCGCGCTCCTCAAACGCCAGGCCGCCCTCGTAGAAATCGAAGTACAGGGCCGCCGTGTCCATAACGCGAAACTCCGCCACCGTATCGCGGGGCGGAACGCCGGGGCGCAGCTCTTCGAAGGGACTGCCTGGAGCGCCCAGGCTAAAGAGATCTGTCGACCAGTCGCCGTAGGTCACCGTAATCTTGCAGGTCACAAGACCATCGTCGACGCCAATCGCCATGGCAAAACTCGGCTCGGGTGCCACGGCATCGAGCACGGCGGGAGCGGTCAGGTCGGTGTAGTCGCGCAAGATGGGCAGCGCCATGCGGCAGAACTCGCCCACCTGGTCGGCGGCGATATGCACCGGCGTGCGGCAGGGTAACAAGTGCGATAGGAACGGCGCTGCATGTTGGGCAAACGCCGTGTCGGTACGGCGTGCGCGGCGCGTATCGACCAGATAGGCTGCATCGCCCGCGACAAAGCAGTACACATCGGCCGGCAGGCGCAAGTCGTAGCTGCCTCCCGCCGCCGGTGCAATCTTGGCGGCAAGGAGCGGCGGGCGCTTAGCCGGGGCTTCGCCCTCCCCCTGCGGCGACGGCTCGACGGCCACCTCGTAGGCGCGATGCGTCGTCGTCCCCCGCGACCAAGCGGGCTCAAAGGACATGGTCCTGCCACACAGCAGGTCCAGCACGGACACGACGGAATACTCGGATACCGGCAACTGACGCTCGGCGACAAAACCGCTGCGGGCAAAGTCATACGATGCCGAGCGCGAGCTCGTAATATCGCCTAGGTAGGCGACCGTCATTGCGATAAAGTCGAGCAGCTTTGTCGATACGTCGTCGAAAGCCTCGGGCACATGGACAAACGTAAGCTTCTTGCCATAGGAGAACGTACCGCCGCGCACATAGGCATCGGCCATGCCGTCGATATCCTTAACCACGTAGGACACCGAACCGCAGCGAATGCGAAACTCGAGCGCCCAGTTAAAGCGATCGGCAAACAGCGGATTGTAGTACGGCACCAGCGAGGGCTCCAGCACCGCTTTGGGCGCATCAGGGTCAATGGTGCTGGCGAGCTTGCGACGCATGGCCACGAGCTCGTCCATGCGCGCGTCCGAAAGATCGGAAAGCGCCGCCACAAGGCTCGGACTCGTGGGGACGGGCGCCGGGAAGGGAAAGTTGGGGTTGACCGCAGATGCGGTGGGCGCGGGGCGCGTGGGCTGCTTGGACTGTGCGGGCGGTACTGTAAACGTGCGGACCGGCGTGCGCAAACCCTCGACGGGCTCGGCGCCACTGGCATCCAGATACGCCAGCGCCGTGGCTATGGCGTGCTTGCACATGCCGGAATAGCGGAAGGCGGCGGGACAATCGCAGTCGTAGTCGATAACCTCGTGCTCGTCCATGTCGAGCACCACGTGCGTCTTGTACAGGTCGCCGCGCGAGCCGCGCACCGTGCCCTCGATGTTCACGTTTTTGGAGAAGCGCGAGCCGGAGTCATCAAACGACAGCACGGCGCCGTTGAGCATGAGCGAGCGCCCCTTCATAAAGGTGCTGCTAAGCGCCGCCTCCTTACGAAGCGCCTGCACAAACGTCCCCTGCGCCATCACTTCCTCCAATCTCGCGCAGACCAGCAAGGTCGCCCTTAGATCACCGTCACGCGACCCTGGTTACCCACGATGGCCTTTGCCTCTGCCAACAGCGGAATCGAGCGTGCGTTGACCTTGGCGGGCACCTCGGCACGCAGTACGCGCCCGTCCACCTGCTCGATAAAGATCTCCACGCGGTCGCCGCCCGGGTTGGCGGTAAGCACCGTGGCGAGACGCGCCATATTGCCCTGGCTAAAGCGGCTGTTGGGCACCATGACCTCAAACACCTTGGGCTTGTTGCTCTCCTCGTTGAGTTCAAGCGGCACGATCTCCTGCGCGATGATCTGGTCGCCGCGGTCCGAGCGCTCGAGCTTGCCCTTAATGCGCACAAACGCGTCGGACAGCTGCGCGCCGGTCTCGGGATCGACCTCGCCGTACAGGTACCCCTCGGCCTCTTTGTAGGTCTTGGGGAACACCACGACCGTGGCCTCGCCTTCCATGTCCTCGAGCTGCACTATACCCATGGGGTCGCCGTTTTTGGTCACGCGCTTGGACACGCTCGAGACCATGCCGGCCCACCACAGCGCCTTGCCCTCGGGAATCTCCTGGTTGATGGTACCGCCCGTGGGGTTTTGCACCTCGTAGCCGGTATCGATCTGCGAGAACGAGAAGTCGCGTGCCTTGGCTAGTGCATACTCAAACGGGCGCAGCGGGTGGTCCGAGACATAGATGCCCAGAACCTCCTTCTCCTGGCTCAGCTTAAGGTGACGGTCCCACTCCTGACCATCCGGGTCGGGCACGCTCACCTCAAAGCCCGAGCCCTCAACGTCGCCAAACATATCGAAGAACGACGTCTGGCCGCTCGCGCGATCTTTCTGGCGCTTCACCGCGGCGTCGATGATGTTCTCGGGGTTGTTCTTGTCCACAAAGTGCATCATCTGGCGACGCGGATACCCCGTGGAGTCGAAGGCACCTGCCTTGATGAGCGATTCGATCACGCGGCGGTTTGCCTGGCTGGAATCCACGCGCTCGACAAAGTCGTGCAGCGTCTTAAACGGGCCACCCGCCTCGCGCTCGGCGATAATCGCCTGCGCCACGCCAGTGCCCACGCCGCGGATGCCGGCCAGACCAAAGCGCACGCCCTCCTTGGTAGCCGTGAACTCGGTACCCGACTCGTTGACATCTGGCGACAGCACGGGGATGCCGTC
>CALLFD010000343.1 GCA_937997605.1 uncultured Collinsella sp.
GGCTACCTGCATGGCAGTTATAAAACCCCCTTAGTCAAGCCGCTGACAAATCCTATCAAAATCAAGTCGCTCACGCCAAAAGAATCCAAAAGATTATGCTTGACCAACATGTTGCGGTCACGATCGGCCAGGACGTATGCAATCTGCCGGCACCTCTACGGGATGCGAAGACCATCGCGTACAGACCTTGGATCAATATTTGGTGGCTTATATTGGCGGCGTGCTTGGTGGCAAAACAAAACAGCCCAGAGGATATAGCCTCTGAGCTGCGAACATTTGGTGGGCGTTAGAAGATTTGAACTTCTGACCTCTTCCGTGTCAGGGAAGCGCTCTCCCCCTGAGCTAAACGCCCAAATGGAGCGGACAACGGGGCTCGAACCCGCGACCCCAACCTTGGCAAGGTTGTGCTCTACCAACTGAGCCATGTCCGCCTGCGAGGATTTAATATACGGGATGATCCACCCAAATGCAAGAACTTTTTTTAAAAAGTTTTGCGACGCCCTCGCGAACCTCGCGAAGACATCAGCCACCACGGAAGGCGCAGGCAAACGCAAACTCGCCGCAAGAGGCCACTACATCTCGCCGAGCATGATCCAGGCAGAGCTGTCCTGCGCGAGCCTGCCGTCTGCAAGCGGTGATGAGGTGAGCAGGACCCTGCCCGCCGGCAGCTCCACAGGTGCTGCACCGAAGTTCGTCACACACGCCCAGCCGCTATCGCGGCGATAGGCGATGACGCCGCCCTCAGCGCCCTCGGCACCATCCGCAAGGCCGGTGCGCCCGTCAAGATCGAGCCACGAAAGATCGTTGGCGCACCCGCGCAGCTTGCGCCGCAGCCAGAGGGCGTCACGATAGAGCGCAAGCATCGATGTCGGGTCCGCTTCTTCCCTATCGGCAGCGTAATCGGAAAACCATGCAGGCTGCGGCAGATGGGGCGCCGCATCGGCGTCTGCCGGCGAAAACCCAAACGATCCGCCATGCGCGGGATCGTCCGCCGCCGCCCACGGCAGGGGCACACGACAGCCGTCGCGCCCCTTCTCACGCTTCGGTCCGTGCGTATTGGTCGCAGTAGGGTCTTCGAGTGCAGCCCACGGGATATCAGCCACCTCAAAAAGGCCGAGCTCCTCACCCTGATACACGTATGCCGAGCCCGGAAGCGACAGTTCAAGCAAAAGGGCCGCCCGCGCGCGGCGCTCTCCGAGTTCACGGTCCTCGTCATAAGACGACCCGTCGCGTAAGAGCCAGTCGAGCGCAATCTGGTGGTAGCGCGTCGCCTTGATTTGCGGCAGGGCATAGCGTGTCGCCACGCGCGGCACGTCGTGGTTGGAGAGTACCCAGGTCGAGGCGGAATCGGATTCGACGGCTGCCTTCAAGCCCTTCTCGATTGCAGTGTGCATGTCATCATAGGTCCAAGTGGCCTTGGCAAACTCAAAGTTGAATGTCTGGCCAAGCTCGCTGGGACGCGCGTAGAGATACTGGCGCTCGGGCAGCACCCATGCCTCGGCAACGGCACTGCGCGGCGGATTATAGTGGTCGAACACGCGGCGCCACTCGCGATAGATCTCGTGGACCTCATTGCGGTCCCACAGCGGGTGGGTGCCGTCGTCAACCATGTCATCGCCCTCGGCGAGATGCCACCGGTCGAGGTCATCGCGGTCGAGATCCTTGGCGAGACCCTGCGGCACATCAATGCGAAAGCCGTCGACGCCTCGATCGCTCCAAAACGCCAGGACGTCGCAAAAGAGCGCGTGAACCTCAGGGCATGACCAGTCAAAGTCCGGCTGCTCGGGCGTAAACATGTGCAGATACCACTGACCATCCGCAACACGCGTCCATGCGGGGCCGCCAAAGTTGGCATTCCAATTGGTGGGAGGCAGCTCGCCATGCTCGCCGCGACCATCGCGGAAGATATAACGGGCGCGCTCGGGCGATCCGGGGCCGGCGGCAAGAGCGGCTTTGAACCAGGGGTGCTGGCTGGATGAATGGTTGGGCACGATGTCGACGATGACCTTGATGCCGCGCGCGTGAGCCGCAGCGATCATGTCATCGAAGTCGTCAAGCGAGCCGAGACGTGGATCGACATCGCAGTAGTCCGCCACATCATAGCCGCCATCGACAAGAGGCGATGGGTAAAACGGGCTCAGCCAGATGGCCTCGATACCCAGCCGCTCAAGATAGTCCATCTGCTGGGTAATGCCCGCGATATCGCCCAGACCCGAACCAGTCGAATCCTTAAACGAGCGCGGGTAGATCTGATAGATCGCGGCATCGGACATCCATGAGCGCGAAGAAGACTTTTCTGTAGCCATGGGGCGTATCTCCCTTGCAACGAGGTTATGCGAGATGCCCACGATGATACGCCCAAAGCGCACATTCGCAGCAAACAACGCCACAGCCACGCCCCAAAACGCTCGCTCCCTCTCGGGTTCGAACCTCCCGGGACGAATCGACCGATTAGTGAAAAGAACGGAAGACCCACTTTCCCGGCCACGACAGCGAGCGGGCTCCGGGTGCCCCAGGTTGCCGCGAAAGAGGAGGGAAGCGTACTTTATGTACGCGACCGACGATTGAGGGGCAAGATGGGGTGTCCGGGGCCCGCGCAGCGTCAACAAAAAACGCGGTTCGTTAGAACCGCGTAAGATAGTTGGAGCGGACAACGGGGCTCGAACCCGCGACCCCAACCTTGGCAAGGTTGTGCTC